>JAITQU010000050.1 GCA_031288735.1 Christensenellaceae bacterium | reverse complement strand
GATGCCACGTTTTATACACAAAGGTTGCAATTCTTATGAGATATACGAGGGAAATTTATGTTCTTTGTCGGTCTGAAAATTTTCAATTTTCTGCGACAATTCATTTTACATTCTACATTTGACGCTCGAACCATCAATGTTAGTTAAGTAAGATTGCTAGCAGTCTTAATTTATGATATAATTATTTTGTCAGATTTAAAAAGCTAAAAGATAACTAGCATGTTTATTTCAGCAAGCAGAGTAGTAATTCCTTGCAAGCGAAGTTTGAACTTAAAATGCTAGTTTTTAATATTTAGTTTTTAAACTATATAATTAATTCCATCTAGACAGAACCCTTTAAGTTACTGTCTATGATAGAGCTTGTCTTAAAAAACCAAAATTGTAGTGCAATGAAAATGGAGGCACAATGTCTGTAGAAAAAAACAATCAACCCATGCAAGATGCAAAACTAAGCTCTTTAGACACCTTGTTGCAATATCAAACAATTGATATGATTATATTTAAAGAGGAGCGTGCATATTTAGCAAGCGAGCAGATGAAACAACATAAAGTTTGTGATTCTAACTTCCAGCGTGCGACCGATCATCTCCTAAAACTTAATGCTGAGACTGTTGAGAGTTGCCGAAGCATTTTAGATGCTGAGACGCAATTAGAAAAACTGGTTTCACAAAACAAACAATTTCTAGACAATACTAATCCTATCAATCTTGTACAGGCAAACGTAACCGAAATGGCTTTAGCTGAATATTCCGATAAGTTACATGCGCTTGAGAAAAATACAAATAAGCTTTTTTCTCGTCTTTCTGAGATAACACAGGAAGCAAGTCAGCTTATGAGTCATTTGCAAAAATTAAATGCTGAAAAAGCTAAGCTAAGAGAGTCTCTTACCCTTCAAAAACGTGAAATTGAGAAAAAATTTCAGTCTGAGTTTTTAGAGCTTGCTAAAATTAGAGAAACTCTCGATCCTAAGCTATTAGAAACATATTCCGCTATTCGTCGCGTGAAGATTCCTATTGTTGTTCAGTATTGTAATGATGGTTCATGCTCGGCCTGTGGTATTGATGTAAAAGCCGAATTGTATGGCAAATTGAAAGCAAAAGGGGATTTTGCTGAATGTCCTAATTGTCATCGAATACTCTATGTACAATAAGAAACTAATTTTTAGTATATGAAAGGCTAATCTCAAAATTTATTATTTTAATTAAACTAAGTATTTTGTAAAAAAATATATTTCTTACGATAAATAAATTCTAAATTTTGTGAATATTATATTGCGTGGAGGCATTATGATATTTACAAAAATGAACTGTGCTGGGAATGATTATATCTTAACAAATTGCAAACTATCATCACTTAATATTTCTGAAGTTGCTATAAAATTATCTAATAGACACTATTCAATAGGCGGAGATGGCCTTGTCCTTATTGACAGTGATGCCAATTCCGATTTTTCTATGCGTATTTTTAATGCAGATGGTAGCGAAGCAAATATGTGTGGCACTGCAATATGCTGTCTTGCTAAATTAGTATATGACAGTGGACAAACCACAAAAAACCAAATCTGCATATCAACAAAGTCTGGTATAAAAAGACTTAGCTTGATAACTAATACGGAGAATAAGGTAGTGTCGGTTTCAGTTAATCTTGGTATTCCAGCTTTGATCAAAATGGGATCCAACACTAGACAATTTTATCACGTTAACACATCTCATATGGGAAGAATCCCTCTTAAACTTATTAATATTGGTAATTCGCATGCGGTGGCATTTCTAGATTGTCTAGGAGGTGATGCATTAATGCTAGCACAAGAAATATCAAATATGGATTGCTTTGAGGATGGGATAAATACTGAGCTTGCAGTTGTAGACAACGAATCACATATAGATGCGATTGTATATGAGCGAGGCAGCGGACACACACTTGCCTGTGGTACTGGGGCAGCAGCTATTGCGTATGCCGCCTATACTAGTGGGATGACTAATAGCCAAGTTAAAATTTCTATGCAGGGCGGAGAGTTTTTGGTAGTTTGCACTGAGACTGGAATTATACTCAGATGTGAACCAAAGCTTAATTTCTTAGGAGAAATTAAATCGATTTTTGACTAGTTAACTTTTAAGGAGAACTTTGGTATGGTAAAGGTTAATGCCAATTACAAGAATTTAAAACAGAATTATCTTTTTGCAAATATTGCAAAACGTGTTTTTTCCTATAGTCTATCGAACCCTGAGGCTAATATTATTAAAATGGGGATAGGTGACGTTACACAGCCGCTCACACCACCTGTTGTTAAAGCACTTATAAAAGCATCTGCTGAAATGGGTGTTAAGGAAACCTTTAGAGGCTATGGCCCTGATGATCAGGGGTATAATTTTCTAAAGGAAAGTATTGTCAACTATTATAAGAGTAATTGTGGTGTTGAGCTGTATCCTAATGAAATAATGATTTCCGATGGGGCAAAAAGTGATATTGCTAACTTTACTGACCTCTTTTCAAATGATAATGTAATACTCATACCAGATCCAGTATATCCTGTTTATACTGATAGCAATATTATGCTTGGCCGAAAAATTCAATTGATAGATGGGAATGAATCAAATAACTTTCTTCCCTTACCATATGATGGGCTTGAGTGTGACATAATTTATCTTTGCTCACCTAACAATCCTACTGGAGCTGTCTATACAAAGGAACAACTAAAATTATGGGTTGATTTTGCAATAGAGAAAAATGCTATCATACTCTATGATGCAGCGTATGAAGCTTTTATTTCAAATACTTCATTACCACGCTCGATATATGAAATCAATGATGCAAAAAAGTGTGCTGTTGAGTTTTGCTCTCTATCAAAAACAGCAGGATTTACTGGTACACGCTTAGGCTATACAATCGTGCCTGAGACACTCATTTGTGATGGTGAATCTATTAATAAAATGTGGCTTAGGCGTCAAACTACAAAATTTAACGGCACAGCCTACATCATACAGCGTGGAGCAGATGCCGTCTTTAAAGACGATGGGATGAAAGCCTGTCATGAGATAATTGAGTATTATAAGGGTAATGCAAAAATCATGGCTGACACTATGACAGAGCTTGGTATCTGGTACACAGGTGCTCTGAACTCACCATATATTTGGATCAAATGTGGGATGGATTCGTGGGAGTATTTTGATATGTTGCTAAACGAAATTCACGTTGTTGGAACTCCTGGTAGTGGTTTTGGCAGATGTGGTGCTGGTTATTTTAGACTTACAGCATTTAACACACGTGAAAATACAATTGAGGCAATGAATAGATTCCTTAAATTATTCAAGTAATAGAGAGTAAAATTTAGCTTGGGAGGTTAAAATGTCAGTAACAATTATTGTTGGCGCGCAGTTTGGTGATGAAGGAAAGGGCAAAATCGTTGATTATATTTCCACACAAATGGACATGGTTGTCAGATTTCAAGGTGGAGATAACGCAGGTCACACAGTTTCAAACGAAAAAGGATCATTCAAATTGCACATAGTCCCATGTGGGATATTCAAATCCGACTGCAAAGCACTTGCTGGCACAGGGATGGTTGTAAATCCCGATGAGTTACTTAAAGAGCTTAATGAGTTAAAAGACAAAGGCGTGTCCATTGACAATTTTTTTATTTCATCAAGAGCAGTAATTCTTATGCCCTATCACATTGAATTAGATACATTAAGCGAGGCTAGCGGTAGAACTGGCATAGGTACTACTAAACGTGGAATAGGCTATGCATACGCCGACAAAGCTCGCAGAAACGCCTTGCGTTTTGAGGATCTGCTCGACATAGATTACTGTATAAAACGCATTACTACTATTTTACCTACAATCAATGCGGAGTTAGTAGCAAAGGGTGGGAAGAATACTAGTGAAAATGAGCTAATAAGCAAGTTGCGCTACTGGGCAAAGGTACTAAAAAACCGCATTGTTGAGCCCGTGTCGTTTGTTAATAATGCTTTGGCAAGAGGTGAGCGACTCCTTTTTGAAGGGCAACTTGGGGCAATGAAAGACATAGACTTAGGAATATATCCTTATGTTACTAGCTCCAATCCCGTCGCCGCCTACGCTGCTGTTTCAGGTGGATTTCCAATAAGCAATATAAGTGAAATAATTGGCGTATTGAAGGTTCTATCATCTACCGTGGGAACAGGGCCATTTCCAACAGAGATACATGGTAGTGAGGCAGAATTGCTAAGAGGCACTGGTGAAAACATTGACGATGAATTTGGTGCTCGCACGGGTAGAGCAAGACGTGTAGGATGGCTAGACCTGCCAGTCATAAAATATGCAACTACTATTAACGGCTTTACCTCACTTGCTATATGTAAAATTGACAAGTTAGATGATTGCCCTGAATTAAAAGTGTGTGTCGCTTATAAGTTGAACGGTAAAACTATAGACTACATGCCAATAACGCGCGAGCTCGAAAAGGTTGAGCCAGTTTATATCACCGTTCCTGGCTGGATGACGTCAACTAGAAGTATTCGATCATTTGACGAACTCCCAGAAAATGCAAAGAAATATATAGAGCTGATTGAGACTGCAACAAAAGTTCCTGTCAAATATATCGGGATTGGGCCTGCGCGAAGTGAACTAATCATTCGCTAGCACTAGAGCAAGAAAATTCACAGTACAAATACGATTTAATATGTGTAACTAAGCTAAAAGATCGTTCAGCGGAGGAATCATGCAAAAATACTGGAACACTCGTGACATTTTCGAAGTGAACACTGTCGAAAGATATGGGTCTGGCTTTCCGATTGATTTAAACGGCAAAAAGAGAATCCAGTCACTAAATGGTGAATGGCTCTTTAAATTTATTGATAAAGTTAAGAATATTCCTGAAAGTTTCAATTTAACGGATGAATCTAATGCCGATTTTGATACTATTTCTGTTCCGTCAAACTGGCAAATCAAAGGCTATGACGTACCGATTTATACCAATATAACTTATCCATATGCTCTCGAAACAAAACTACTCCATAAAATACCATACATCAAAGCCGATAAAAATCCTGTTGGGTGTTATGTGAAGCATTTCACTCTTAAGAAAATCGACTCAAACGTCTTTGTAAATTTTGCGGGTGTTAACAGTGCTGCGGAAGTGTATGTAAATGGAAAATTTGCAGGATACAGCGAAAGCTCATTTGACGAACAAGAATATGACATTACTAATTTAGTTCACAATGGTGATAACAAACTAGCTGTTGTTGTATACCGTTATTGTAGTGGTAGTTATCTAGAGGATCAGGATATGTGGCGTATCTCTGGCATATTCCGTGACGTTAATCTTATATTTAAACCAGTTAGTGAAATTTTTGACCTCTACGTTTATTCTGAATTTCAAGATGACTACAAAAAGGCCATAGTCAATGCTGAAATTACTATTAGAGACAATGATGCAAAACTAGGGGATGGTGAGATTGAATTTTCAATACTCGATGAATCTGGATATCCTATATTGTCTCTTAGAGAGAGTATCACAAGGATTGCCAGTGATACATTAATAAAAATATCTAAGGAAATAACCGAATTTAAGCTTTGGTCGCATGAATCACCTCACTTGTATACGATTAGCGTAAAACTATACAATTTAAGCAAATTTGTAGATTGTAGAACAATAAATTTTGGGTTTAGAGAGATAACAATCTCGCCAATGCAAAACGGCAGAGGCCCTTTCATTTTACTTAACGGCGTGCCACTGAAAATCTGTGGAGTAAATCGTCACGATTTTCATCCTGAGCATGGGCATGCAGTTCCTAATAATCTTATTGAGAACGATATCAAATTATGCAAGGCAAACAACATAACGGCAATACGCACCTCACATTATCCTGGCACCCGCACTTTTTACGATTTGTGTGATAAGTATGGGATTTTAGTAATGAGCGAGGCTAACCTTGAAACTCATGGGCTTGCTATTGTACTTCCCAAAAATAGTCGGCTATGGACACGCCATGTGGTCTATCGGATGAAAAACATGGTAAACACATTCAAAAATCACCCCTCCATTATTTCATGGTCACTAGGCAACGAATCTGGAATGGGATCCTCCTTCAAAGCAATGAGAGAGTGTGCTCTTGCAATTGATAAGACTAGATTCATTCACTATGAACCAGATACAACTGGTAAAGTTAGCGATGTCCTATCTGAAATGTATTCTATCGTAGAAAAGATGCCAAAGATTGGTGAAAACAAACGTATAACTCATTGCCGTGCATTATGGAATATTTTTGGCACCCCATATCCACCTAAGAAATACAGAGATTTACCATTTATTGAGTGTGAATACTCGCATGCTATGGGAAATAGCTTAGGGAATTTTAGTGACTATTGGGACATGTTCAAAAAATATGATCGATTAGCTGGTGGTTTTATCTGGGATTTTGCTGACCAAGCCATAAAGGTTACAGATAACGGGGTTGTCGAGTGGCGCTATGGTGGCGATTTTTCAGACAAACCAAACTCTGGTGAATTCGCATTCAACGGCATTGTTCGTGCCGATCGTTCTCCTAACCCCGCACTCTTTGAGGTTAAAAAACAATATCAACAGGTAGACATATCACAAGAGTCTGGAAAAATTGCATTTAAAAACCGATATATGTTTACTAATCTTGACACATTCAATGTCAAACTAGAATTTACAGATAATGGGAAGAGTATTTCAACCACTGAAAACCCAATGATTTCTATAGCACCTGGTTCTATTGGATTTATTGATATCCCAAATGCTCCTAAGAGCTTAGGTGAATTGACACTAATTGTATATCTTACTACTAAAGCGACAAATAAATATTCTCGCAAAGGACATATTGTAGCATTTGAGCAGTTCATATTGAGTCCGTATACATATATTAACTTAAAAGAAACTGAAAATGAGGATCTAAGTGAGTTAGTAACTTACTCGGAGAGTGAACTAGAAATTGCAGTACAGGCCGTAGGTTGTTGCGCTGTCATTGATAAAAAAACAGGTGCAATAATAAGCATAGATAAGGGTGGAGTTGAGCGACTTAAAAGTCCATTCTTGCCCAATTTTAACAGGGCAACTATTAATAATGACACCATGGCGCAAGTTAATATAAGACTCGTTAAGTGGTTTATCGGTGTTGATAGATTCAAACGCGCAGAGACAAAACTTCGTCCTAAAAGGTTTGTTGTTTCTCAAACTAATAAGAATATTTCCGTTTTGATTAAATGGAGCATGCCTCATCTTAAAGACCTACAAACGATCTATGAGTTTTTACCATCTGGCTCAATAAATGTTTCTATGTCAGTGTTTCCTAAAAAACAGCTTATCCGTTACGGCTTTAAATTTGGACTTCGTGATGGCATAGACGGCGTTAAGTTCTACGGTAAGGGACCATTCGAAAATTATTGTGATCGTGCTACTGGTGCTATTCTCAAGGAGTATTCTGGCACGACTGAAGATTTTCTCCACGATTATCTATATCCACAAGAAAACGGTGGTCATACTGAGGTTAGATTGCTCAGTGTAGGTGGCGATCGTGGTGTTCTGATAGAAGCCGTTGAACGACCATTTGAAATGAGTGTTCATCCTTATACAATTGAAATGTTAGATAATGCAAAGCATCTACATGAACTTAAGAATTTAGATTATTTATCTATCAACATTGATGGGAAGCAACGTGGTGTAGGTGGCGATATTCCTGCTATTGCTAAATTGAAACCACAATATAAAATCTTGCCTGGAAAGCAATATGGTTTTTCTTTCCGAATGACATTTCAATAGGCATTTATGTTAGGATTAGTTTTAGAGGGCGGTGGTGCTAAAGGCGCATTTCATGCAGGAGTCGTAAAGGCTTTATTCGAACACGGGTATCAATTTGATGCTGTTATGGGCACATCTATCGGTGCAATTAACGGCGCAATGATTGCACAAGGTGATTTCGAATTATCATACAAGATGTGGCAGACTGTCACACCTTCTAAGGTAATGGATGTAGATGATGTCCGTGCTGATAGCATTCTAAATGGACGATGGACGGGTGGATCTATTAGATACTTATTCAATATTTTAGGGAGTGCAATTTCAAATAAAGGCATGAGTACTGAAAAACTCCGAGCTCTACTAAATGAATATATTGACGAAGACAAATTGAGAGCATCCAAAATAGATTTTGGTGTTGTTACTGTAGATACCTCCGATAAATGGTTTGCTGTTGAAATATTCAAAAATGAAATGCCATATGGCACAATAAAGGATTATATTCTTGCGAGTGCTAGATTTCCTGCCTTTAGGGGTGACAGTATTGGTGGAAAACGGTTTATTGACGGTGGTGTCTATGACAACTTACCAATAAATCCTTTAATTCGCAGAGGCTATAATCATATAATTGCGGTACGCACGATGAGTAACATGCCGCATCAAAGAGTAATTGATGCATCCGTTAGAGTTGATTATATTCAACCATCAGAACCATTAGGTACTACACTTGCATTTACAACTAAGAGAGTAAATTACAATCTGAAAATGGGCTACTTTGATGGACTACGTTATGTTAAGGGCTACGCTGGTAAGGAATATTACATTGAGTGCATACCTGACCTTGCTCTTGTCACATTTATGTCTCAGTTCAGAGAGGAAATGTTTACACGACTAGCAACCATACTTAATGTTACTAGCGATCCTATGGATGTATTTTCAGCACTTTGCAACAAACTTAACAAGAAGAAACATCACTCCTTTGGCATGTTTCAATCATTCATTGTCTTTTTAGAAATTTTTGCAGAGGCATTAAATATTGATCGCTTTCAAATATTTAATTTCCCAGATTTTCTAGCGCACATTGTAAATTCATACATCGCCGAAGACAACTTAGATGCAATTGAAAGAATCAAAGTCGATGATATATTTAAAACCATCTTTTTAGTAATAGTAGATCAAATAATACTCTCTCAGGTTAAATAGTCTTACCTATCTAACGGCTCTGCATTTATTTCTTATAATATTTAAGATGCTCCTTAATGTTTTTACAGTGACTCTATTAAATAATAAAGATAATGATGTCTCAAAAACTTAATCTTTTACTTACTGAGACACCCTCAGTACTGCAAAAATGAACTTGCGTTAGCTGATTTAGTAGAATATAATGTACATTAGATCGATCTTATCAAATTATCAAAGAGGTTTTGTCTATACATCATTAATTTGTTTAAACTGTTTAAACTACATCGTAGATTCGTGAAAAAGTGAGTCTTTTTATTAATATATGTATAGCAAATTTACAATTTTTAACAAGGAAATTATGGTTATGAAAGTAAAAAAAGCAATAATACCAGCCGCAGGTTATGGAACTAGATTCCTCCCTGCTACAAAAACGATCCCTAAAGAAATGCTACCAATCGTTGATGTTCCATCTCTTGAGTTAATAGTCGATGAGTGTATTCAGTCGGGAATAACAGAAATTTGTATACTTCTCACTCGAAATAAGGGTAGCATTCCTAACCACTTCGATCGTAATATCGAGCTAGAAATAGCATTGAAAAAAAATATCACTGATGAAAGACGCAGGTTATTAGACCTTATCAATAAGTACACAGACAAGGTAAGCTTTGTCTATATTCGTCAACCAGAGATGAAGGGTACTGGACGTGCAATTGAACTTTGTAAGTCTTTTGTTGGGAACGAGCCTTTTGCTGTTCTCTTTGGTGACGATGTTATATACAATCCATCTAAACCTGTCATAGGACAACTTATTAGTGCCTATGAAAAAACAGGTTGCACAATAGTAGGCGTGCAAGAGCTTCCAGCAGAAAAAGCAATTAAGTGTGGCGTTGTTGTATTTAGCGAGATTAAAGGAAGGTTCATGTTACTGAGAGCCTTTAAAGAGAAACCAACACTTGAAGAGCTCCCAAAATACTCAAAGTTTTCAAGTCTTGGTCGCTTTGTTTTAACGCCAGACATATTTGAAAGCATAAAGCAAACAAAAACAGAATCAAATGGTGAGCTCTATTTGCCTGTTGCAATAGAAATTTTATCAAAGTCCCAAAACGTGTATGCTTACGATTTTGAGGGTGTTCGCTATGATATAGGTGATAAATTTGGCTTTCTAAAAGCAAATATAGAATTTGGCCTGCGTCATGGAGATGTTAAAACGGAATTATTAGAATACTTAAAAAAACTTTCTCAGGAAGAATTTGTAATAGATTAATTAACATAATGAGCTTCTAATCCAATACGAGGTAATTAATAATGAGTGTCACAAGAGATTTTCAAAGAGTATTAGAGCATGCGGAAAGGTTTTCACTTTCAACGAATGGAAGAATGTCTTCAGAGCATTTACTTGCAGGTATAATATCAGTTCCTGATAGCTACGGTTGTAGAATCCTAGAAAAACTACATTTCCCAACTGGTGAGATTCTCCACCATTTCAGACCGCCGCAGTCTATGCCTCTGGAAGCACCACGACCATCTATCATAGTGTTAGCACCATCTGCTAAGCGAGCAATTGAGCTTGCAAAATCTATTGCATTTTCATTTGGCTATGACTTAACTGATACACAACACCTTCTTTTAGCTTTATCTAATGATGAACGCTCAACGGCCGCCGAAATATTAGCTAAACACAATATAACTCATTCGTCTCTACAACCTATTATATCATCTATGACTGTTAACAATGTTGGTAGAAGAGGATTATTTGATGAGGTGGAGGAAGAAATTGAACAGCTACGGCGCATGAAAGAGGAAAGTGTACGATCCCAGCGTAGAAGCTCTCCTGATCCCCAGCAAAGTGCGCCAAACAAAGAAGCTAAAACCGAAAATGAAACTTTTGGCACTGAAATGACGGATCTCGCTCGTCGAGATAAATTTGATCCTGTCATAGGTCGTGGCCCTGAGATAAATAAGATTATACAAATATTGTCACGGAGAAACAAAAATAATCCAATTTTACTAGGGGAGCCTGGTGTTGGTAAGACTGCTATAGTTGAAGGTCTTGCTATGTCTATTATTTCTGGCAATGTTCCTGACGATTTGAAGAACAAAAAAATATTCAATTTAGACATTGGTAGTCTCATTTCGGGAACAAAATATAGAGGGGATTTTGAAGACAGATTAAAAAAGACACTAGATTCTTTCAAGGATGGAAGAACCATTCTCTTCATTGATGAAATTCATATGATAGTTACAGCTGGCGATCGTGAAGGTGGCATCACCATAAGCAACCTGCTAAAACCAGTGCTTGCACGTGGAAATATTAGCACTATAGGTGCTACAACTATTACTGAGTATAGGAAACATATTGAAAAGGATGCTGCGCTTGCTCGTAGATTTAATATTATAATGGTAGATCCGCCCAACGTTGATGATACCATTGCAATTCTACAAGGTTTGCGTGAGAAATATGAGATCCATCATAAGGTTAAAATTTCTGATGGGGCTCTTGATGCAGCGGCAAGACTATCCGATCGCTATATAGCTGACAAATTCTTGCCTGATAAAGCAATTGACCTTATAGACGAGGCGGCAAGTAAATTGCGAACCTCACGACTTACGGCACCTCCAGACTTACAAAATTTAGAAGAAAAACTTGAAATAATAGAAAATTCCGAGCGTCAAGCTGCGGCATCTGCTGATTATGAAAAGGCATCAAAACTTAAAGCTGAAAAATTGGAAGTCAATAAAGAGTTAAGTGCGCTTGCACAGCAATGGGGACGGAACATAAAATCTACTGACCTTGTTCTTACTCCTGAGCACATTGCGATATTGGTATCAGAATACACAAAAATTCCAATTATAAGTATTAACGAATCTGAAAGACACAGATTGTCTAATTTAGAAGAAACTCTCAAATGTCGTGTCATTGGACAAGACTATGCCGTAACTGCTGTATCGCAAGCTGTAAGACGTGCTCGTGCTGGGATTCAAGATCCAAGCAAGCCAATCGGCTCATTTCTATTCTTAGGTCCTACTGGAGTTGGAAAAACAGAGCTTAGCAAGGCACTTGCTAGCGCAATGTTTGGCGATGAAAATTTTATGATACGCATGGATATGAGCGAATATATGGAAAAGCATTCTGTTAGTAAACTCATAGGCTCGCCACCTGGCTACGTAGGATATGATGAAGCAGGACAACTCACTGAGAAGGCAAGACGTATGCCATACTCTGTTTTATTATTTGATGAAATCGAGAAAGCCCATCCTGATGTCTTAAATATTCTCTTGCAAATCCTAGATGATGGTCGACTGACAGATTCTCACGGCAGAGTCATATCGTTTAAGAATATGATCATTATTATGACATCTAACTTAGGTGCTAGCGAAGTAACTGTAAAGTCCATAGGATTTGCGGCCTCGGATCCCAAAGCAGATTACGAAACAATGAAGGAAAGACAAATTTCTGCTCTAAAGCGCAAATTGCCACCCGAGTTCATAAACAGAATCGATGATAAGATCGTGTTTCGTATGCTTGAGCATGACTCTTTGATGCTCATTACAAATCTATTACTTGACGGACTTAAAAAGAGAATCAAAGCTGGCTGCAAAATCAACCTTACCTTTACTGATGATGTTTGTAATCATATAATTAAACTAGGTACTGATCCAGAATATGGAGCACGTCCTCTAAAGCATACAATAATTAGCATAATTGAGAACAAACTTAGCGAAGAGATTATATCAGGCAGACTTTCTGAAAACATGAATGCCGAAGTATATATCGAGGATGGAGTTGTAAAGTTTGGACAAATCTAAGCTGAATCATGATGTCAAGTTCATAGTACGATGTATCTGATTTCTTTAAAGAACCAGACTAGCAGACCAATTTTCTTCCAAAAGCCACATGTCGCTTGTCGATTTACTTCATTAGACACCACTTTTTCATCTGAAAAAGTAACTAAAAAAAGACTTAAGTAAGAAGAAACGTTAGTTATTCGTTTCTTCAAATCCCAAATTCTTTGAAGTACTTCACAGTGTCATTCGTGCGCTAGATTGAAATTGCTTGTAAAACGCACCATTTAGTGACTCAAGTGTACGATAAATTGCAAAATACTATGCCAACCATGTTGAAAGAGCACTAAACGCATCTCACTAAATTAGTCTCGATGGTTTTTGAAAGTACTTTTTTAGCGAAATCGGTGTGAATAAATTTCATCTTAAATCAAAATCCGATGTAATACTTGCACTCGACACTACAACTAAAAGTAATTTATAAAACAATAAATAAATTTTAAAAACCATTTAATTGTTTTGATAATTTTGTTATAATTTAGACAGCTACTATATACATACTTACTTAAAAGGAGCCCAAGAATGCGAATCGAATTTGTTTTAAAAAGTTTAAAAAATTCCCTTGAATACACTACTTTAATTGAAAAAAAGATGTCAAAGCTTGATAAGTTTTTCTCCTCAGCTGACACACTAGCAAAGGTTAATTTATCAACAGAGGGTACTTCCTTTACAATTGAAGCCACAATTTTCTATCCTGGCTACTCAACACCGCTAAGAGCAGAAATAACTTCGCCTGATATGCGTGAAAACATCAATCAAATAGTGCCAAAAATAGAAAGACAAATTGAAAAATTTCGCACGCGACAAGAATCCAAAAAATCCGTTTCAAAGCCAACTTTTGCTATACCCGCTATGCTACAGGAGGTATCTGAGGAGGATATTGAGCATGTCAAATTTGGGAAAGTCGTTAGAATAAAAAGCTTCGAAATTGCTACAGAGTCGGTAGATGATGCCATTGCGCAAATGGAATTATTAGATCATAATTTTTATGTCTTTGTAAATACTGTAGACAACAAAGTATCCGTTCTCTACAAACGGCATGATGGTGATTATGGATTAATCACTCCGTCATATTAAACCATACCAGGTTTTGAAATCAACCTATTATTATTATTATTTATACGAGAATAACTATGGCATAAAATATTAATTCCCGTCTTTGGTAATGCGCACCATTTTTATTAGAATTCAGAAAAAAAGAATGCACTACACCGTAGCGAAATGGATGCGTCATTATCCAATGCGATTGGATAATGGAAAGCCTAGATTTAAAAGACAAATAGTATGATAATTGCAAGGCGCATTTCTTAAATTGCCATTTAATAGAGCTTTTTCTACATATGAAACGCTTATTGCTGTGTCTTTTCCCGCTAAAGTGCTGATCTTTTCCCAAATATCATGCAAAAAAGAGTAGTGTATGAAATTAAGTGCATTTGTGAAAATTACTATATGTACAAGTTGGAATCGAAACGGGACCCAATACTCAAAAGACCTAAAAAGGTGAGCGGCGCCTACATTGGTAAAGTTACACCTGACGGAATTATTCCGAAAAAGAAACGAGATAATCTTAATTTACCTCATTTCGCAAAGGAGTATGCTGCTAGCGCATTTCTCTTGTCGCTTTCAAATGACATTCTAGATTTACCAAAAATTTCTTTTGATGAATATACAGCTGAGCGTATTTTTTTATGTGCGCTATTGCGTCTAATTTCCCCATCTTCCTTTTCTAGAATTAGTATCCGTTTCGATACATCGTGCCTTTCAACAGTATTTCCTGGATTAGTACTTTCAGAGGCTTCCATAACTGGATTATTTGATATAGTTGGTGGGAACAGAGAGGCATGTGCATCATTTATGAGAGGGACTATAGGATCAAGTCCGCACTACTTGATTGATGGATCTAAAATTATCTCTGCATCGGATGAAGCTGTGCGAGCCGTACCTGGTTATTCAAAAACAGATGGGTTTCTACCACAACTAAATCGAATTTATATTATGTCAGTCGCAAATCAAGATAAAACACCAGTGTTTTACAAAAATATGGCTGCTAATATCCCTGATGTAAAAGCATTTGCATTACACTTGAAGACTCCGAAATTAAAGTGCAACGCTCATTGGTAACTCTGACATGCAATCAGATGAAAATTTCTCGTTGATTTCAGAATATGAATTGAATTATATTGTGCCACTAAATCGAAATACAACAGAAATTAACCTCAATATCATTGATTATACGAGTTGTTTTGAGTATCACAATAGGGCAATTATGGCACATAGTGAAATCAAAGACGTATATCAAATATGCGTATTTTGTGATGAAGAACAGAGTGTCTTTGAGATGACCGACTATATCAAGAGAATTGCAAAATCAAATAATACAATCAAGGAAAATAAAAAGTTCGATCCATCAAAAGATGCAATCAGGGATGTTTCAGTTGAAGTTCTAAGCAAGAAAAATGAATTTGGAGTAATAATTATAAAAAAACCCCTCATCGACAAATCGCCACAGGAAATTTATGAAATGTATGAACTACGAGGTGAAACAGAACAAATGTTTGACACGTTGCGAAACGCATGTGAAAACGATGCAAGTTATATGCATGATGATGATTTTGGGTTTGAGGCGTGGACATTTATTGGACACATTTCACTTATGGTTGCAAGTCGAATTCTCACTTTATTAAGAAACAAAAAAAATGTTAAAGGAATGGTCATTATTGGGAATTCTCGAAACACTTGCAAGCATCCAAGAAATACAAGTCGAAAATCAATGGAAAGTTTCTAAGACAACAAAAAAAAATCGCTAGATTAGTAGAGAGCTTGGGGTTAAAATTGCTAAAAAAACTGACTTTATACCTAATGCCTGAAAGTCACAGTTTAAACGGTAACTTCAGTATTTACGCAAATTAATATACACAGCAATTTTGATGTCAATTTTAGGAAGAGATATTTTTAACTGGAAAACTTAAAAAACTTTTTTCTAAATTGTCATAAAAAAAGTGTTTTTAGAGGTTGCCCATTGAGCTACATTATATTACCTTTAAAAATAGGAAACTTAGAGCGTTCTACTAATGCTTAATAACACTTCTATTAATAACCATATAGTTAATTGCAGAAATAACTGCTACTAGCACACTTAATCCGAAAATGCTTAAACCTATATAGTAAATGCTATCATTATAATAAATGTTATCCTTGACACTTATAAGAAGAAATGGTATGGAAACATCCTGTAGAACTGTCTTTAACTTGCCAAGCTTATCAGCTGCCAAAATTACAGACGCAGCTGCTGCAACCTGCCTGAAAGAACCTATAATTAATTCTCTTGAGATAATTATAATAATTGCAATTGCCCCATAAGGTGATGGCAACACTGCCTTTTCGAGAAGCAGTATAGTAGCACTAATAACTAGTATCTTATCAGCAATAGGATCTAAAAACTTACCCATTGTCGTAATAGCATTCGTT
Source organism: Christensenellaceae bacterium (assembly GCA_031288735.1). Lineage (GTDB taxonomy): Bacteria > Bacillota > Clostridia > Christensenellales > DTU072 > JAITQU01. The sequence continues at coordinate 505 of JAITQU010000050.1, read as the reverse complement.
TTTCTAGCAAGATATCCGTCCAGAAAATCTGTCAATGCAGCTATAACAAATATAATTGCCGCAATAAGGTATGCATGCTTAAATGGACACAAAAAAACCACAACGGTGACTACTGCAAGAAATATTCTTGATATTGTTATTTTATTAGGTAAATTCATCTATTTCGGCTCCCTCTTATCAACTTGATTGTTACTTAACCTAAGTTATTATAACACGAAAATAAAGCTCTACAAAACATTAAAGCATACTTTTTGAATTTAAATTTTATTGTGTAGAATGTAAAATGAATTGTCGCAGAAAATTGAAAATTTTCAGACCGTGTAGAATCCCGTCTTTGGTAGTTAACACAAGATAATTTAGATTAACAATGTTCAACTTTATATAGTTTGTTTAATCAACAAACTGGAATTTTACAAAACGCGATTATCATAAGAGCACTACGCTAATATGATAATCGAAAAAAATTGTAAAATTTTTGGTTAAAAAGCACTAAATTATCTTCCAA
>JAITQU010000230.1 GCA_031288735.1 Christensenellaceae bacterium | reverse complement strand
AGTATACCATTTAAATAGTTCAGCCATTTTTTCACCTCAAATTTTTTATTTTATTATATCTTGAAAAAAACGTATTGTCAATGAAAATACTAAAATTTATTGAAAAATATCATAAATTGATAAATTGTTTTTTTTCTTACCAATATACAATGTTTTTATTAATTTATATTTAATTATTCTTCAATTCGTTTTTTTGTATAATTTCTTGCTTTCAAAACTGACTAGTTAGCTCAAATGAAAGGTACTATAATGTTTGTAAGGAACTACGTTTTATCACTTTAATTGATTAAGTCTTTTTATAGACATTTTCATTTTTTCAATGTGTTAGAATTTTAAATTGCATAAACTTATATGAATTTATTTTTCTACATTCTTTATTTATAGCTTTAGAATTCCTAAATTAGAGCTTTTATGGATCGTCTCTTTGAGTATTTCTACCCCTATAATCATCTAAAGCTTCTTCTAATGTAATTTTATTTCCTTTAAATATTGTTCTTTGTAATTCCAGGTCGGTATCAGTCTTTGAGTAACTGTAAAGATTTGTAAACGGTGCCATGAACTTGAATGAAAATTTTACTTCATATAAATCTAATGATAGACCATTTTCGTCAGCAACCTGTCTTATCTCAGCGCGTAGTGCATCGCTTATGTGAATGATTATTTCAACATCAAAATCATTTAAAGACCAAAATCGAATAAATCCATTATCAAAAACCTCTGCAGTAACTGTTGGTGTTTTATTATATTTAAGCGAAACATAAGTGCGTGGACTAACATATGATGCATCAAGATCACCAATGCTCAAAGCTGCCAATTCAATCCTTGATATAGCATCGTTTGCGTAGTCAATGAATTTTTTCATGAATTTATCAGGATCTGTTGTAAACGAAAGTTTGTAAACACCATCAACAAATTCCTTGCTAGAAGAAGTAAATATGTCTGGTTCAGCATCTTGCCACTCGATAAAATCACCTAAAAAAACATAGTGCTTAGCTTCGTTAACATAGGCAATCATTAAGTCAACGTAAGCTAAATTAACACGCTCAATCGCCGCTTGTCTTTGTATCTCTTCTGAGACATGAAATGTGTAAATAGCCTGCTTAAATTCAGCAATCGCTTGTCTAGTGCTAGAATCAACAAAAGTATCATCAATATTAGCGGCAGTAACTTCAAGATATTCATTATCCTTTTCATTGTAAAAAGCAGCACCACTCAAAGGATTATCCAATACTAAGTCTAAAAATTCTTGTGGTTTAAGGTCTATTTCCATTGTTGTGAATGCAAGTGCGATCGCCGCTTGTATAAGGGGTTGGTTTAAATAATATGCTAATGATGAATTTTCAGGATCGTTTACTAAGTATGAACTTATAATACCAATAGCTTCACCAAGTTGTTTTTCTGATACTTGTGTATCATCATACATTAGTTTTGCCTCGGTATGATTAACTACATTTACAACTTTTTCAAAAATATTCAAAATAATAATCATCAAAGGTGTTTCATACTCAGTGCCAGTAAGAGCTTCTCTGGCAATTTTTATTAGATTAGCAAAATCAATCCAAAAATCACCTTTTAAAAGTTTAGCACGTTCTTCTAGTGCTGTCCAGTTTGAAATTCCAATTTTAAGAATATCAAATGCCGACATTGTACTGTTAATTGGTGTGGTTGCATCTATACCACTCGGTCTATAGCCAAATGCACCTAGGCCGATATTTGTGTAACTAATTCCAACTGTCGGACCAAAATATCCAGTTGAGGAATCAACTACGGTATTTGAAACGCTTAACCCTCGCAAGAAAGCATTGTCTACACCTACGGCACCACCGACAAACTTACGTCCTGAAACATTGCTGCGAAAAACGGAGCAGTATTCAACATTCCCAGAATTATATCCTACAATTGCACCAACGTTGTCAGCACCCTTAACTGTTATGTTTTCAAAATCGAGATTTTTAATAGTTCCAGTGTTTACTCCAAAAATCCCAACATTATCCCCTGGGAATTCAACATTTATATTTGATAAGCGGGAATTTTGAATAATCCCTGCTCCATCTATTATTCCATTGAAGCTTGGTATGTATAAGGATTCATTTTTAAAGTCAATGCTACTGTCAATTTTATAGGAAATTGTTTCCATAACACCAGACATGTGCGCTAAATTTTTAAATTGTGTTGAGTTTTCTATTTTGTATATTAATTTTTTTGTTGTGTAATGAGAAATAGAAAACAATGATACATCATAATCAGCTTCACCGTCTTCTCCTTCTATTTTGACATTTTCATAAACTGTCTCGACGCCATAACGTGAAACAATAACTTTATCAAATGTTCCAGATGGAAAATTTTCATACATGTATCGGCCGTTCAATGGCATATTAACAGATATTTCAGCTGGGGCATCCTTATTATCTTGGTTGCCTTGAAAAGTAAGCTTAAATGTATTATCAGCTAAAGCTACATCAGTAATAATGTAAAGAGATATTGGTTCTGATTTATTGCAAGAAACTAGCGTAATCAGAACTAAAAACAAGCATAATACCAAGAGAACGGGTATGACAATTTTCTTAATTTTTTTCATAAATTCCTCTTAATCGCCATACCCATTCGACTAATTTTTTTGATCATCAATCGAATCTTTAGTAGTACTAGTCGAAATCTCAGCTTTAGATACATCCTCATTTTTTAGCGATATTTCATTTTGAGATTTTTCCACACTTTCAACCAGATTTATATCTTGAGTGCACGTGTCTTTTAATTCCACGCTCTCAGTACTGATTGAATTAGTATCAGCTTCGACAGCCTCTTGTGTAGCGTTGTTTAAAATAATAGTTTCCTTACTAATTATATCACAACTATTAATCTCTGTATCAATTATTTTTAAAGTATCATCCGATATTTTAATTTCTGTCATAGAATCTACACTTGAAACTACACTAGCGTGCTCAATTGCTAAATCCTCGTGGGCAAATTCATCATCCTTGTCTTCTTCGGAAAATCTGCTCTTCTTTCCTTTGTCTAATATGTCAAACATAATTGGCACGATGAAGAGTGTAAGGAAGGTTGCATATAATAGACCGCCGAGTGTTGTTATACCCATTGGTTGCATCATTGAGCCAGCCGCACTACCATCTAATGCCATACCAAATAGTGCAATAATTGTTGTTAGTGCTGTCATAAGAATAGGTCGTAGTCTGTCACGCGCAGTAGTGATTAGAGCATCGTGCTTATTATAACCTGAGTCGATAAGCCGCTTAACATTATCAATAAACACTATACCATTATTAACAACAACACCCATCAAAATAATAAGACCTACAAGAGCTACAACACTTATTGGTGTTCCTGTGATTAAGAGTGCTACAACGCTACCAGTAAATGCTAATGGTATTGTGAACATAATAATAAAAGGAAGTTTGAAGCTTTGGAATTGTGCCACCATTACAAGGTATATAAGAATAATACCAACACCTAAAACAATAATAAGTGTTTGATAGACATCAATTATCATAGGCTCCTCACCACGGAAGCTAGCACCTACTCCTTCTGGTAATTCATCTTGAAAATCCTTTAGAATTTTTTCGATTTGCGTGCTTACATTTGCAATATTGTATTTCTCAATGTCGACTTTAGTAGTAACTAATAATTCGGTCACACCATCGTTGTGAGTTATTGATCTATAGCCTGGTTCTTTGGCAATCGCTTTTGGAACGTTAATCACCACGTTGTTTTCATCAGTTATAGTTTCATATTGGGGATTTCCATCCGCATCAAACTTAGGATTTCCATTTTCATCCTTTAATCGTCTATATGCAATTTCACCATCATCATTTCTTGCAAATGATTCATCTGCGCATAATTGCCATAATTTTTTGTTTACAGTGTATTCAAGCTGTGTGCCAGCAAGTAATGTTGCATTAATTTCAAAATTTATTAGATCAAGATCGTCTTTACGCACCGTATCATAATATAAGAGAAGTGCACCGCTATTTGGCTTAGACAACTCGTAATTTCTTTCACCGTATGTAAATCTATCCCTTTCCTTATCGTAAGTTACGGCTACCTTTTCCCCATCATCATCTAAGAAATAGTAACTATCAACACCAGTTTTAACGTTCCTTTCGACAAATACCTTAGTTTCAATGCCGTTATCTAATAATTCAACCCAACGCTTGACTTCAAAAACATCGCGATATACAAATACGTTGTAAATCTTCCCTTCGTCCTTGTAGTTGAGACTCGTAGCTTCGGTCGGCTCGGCAAATTCAGCATTGAGTAGCTGATAAATTTGCCCTACAGTCATACCAGCGGCAGCCGCTTTTTCCTTATCAATTACAATATGATATTCTTCCGTTGCATCGGTTGAACCATTGTCGACTTCAATTACGCCTTTGATATTGGCATCACTAATTCTCTTTGCTAAAATTTGCGCTTGATCTCTCATTAAATCTAAATCAGATCCAGTAAAGACTACTGTTAATGAATCTGCACTCATGAGTGCTGATACAGAGCCTAGAGCACCAGAGTCAGCATTATATGTAATATCAAAAGCATCACTATCTAAGGTACCTAGGACCTTTAAGCACTCAGCTTTGAGCTCTTTAGCAACAGTCTCACTTGATTTTCTTGTATCGTCATTTAGTGTTACATATGTGGTTATACCAGAAGCACCAATGCTAACTCCCATCAAACTCATACCGCTTGAGAGTTCAATACCAACAGAGCCAACATCATCGGTGTTACTCATGGCAGTATTATATATTAAATTTATTGCATCTTTCACATTTTCTTCATATGAACTCTCGTTTGATAATTTATTTCTATCAATTGCTACAGTCATTGTAAAGGCACCTGCATCAGTTGCAGGGAAGAATATACGTCTCATGCCAAACAATCCACCAATAGAACCTAAGAATAGAACAAATACAACAATTAGTGTTATCCATTTATTTTTAAGTGTCTTTTCTAGCATCTTAGCATAGAAATTACGCATTCTCTCAAACCATAAAACGTTTTCACCACCTGAGTTGATTTTTCGCCATATAGCTTTCAGTTTTTGTAGGAAAGTTTTCTTTTCCGTACTCTCATTTTCAACTGTTTTTATCTCAGTTGTACCATTTTTATCTAAATTTTCTTTAGCCTCCGCACTTTGTTTTAGTCGTTCTTGTGCTTTAGAAGGTTTTAGTAGATATGATGAGGCCATAGGTACTAATGTTAATGCTACTATTAAACTTGCTAAAAGTGAAAACGTAAGAGTTAGTGCTATGTCCATTATAAGCTGCTGCGTTATACCCTTAAGGAAAATAAGGGGGACGAAAACTATAATCGTGGTTATAGTGGATGCAGTGATAGCACCACCCATCTCTTTTGCTCCTTGCACGCAGGCCCTATATATACTCTTTCCTTCCCCTCTTAGCTTATATATATTTTCTAGTACAACTATCGAGTTATCAACAAGCATACCTACTCCTAAGCAAAGCCCACTTAGCGAGAGAATGTTGAGTGAAATCCCTGACATGTACATGAACACGAATGCGGTTACTATAGAAATTACCATTGAAAGAGATACAATAATGGTAGCCTTTGTGTCTCTTAAAAACAAGAATAGGATTATAACAGCTAGTCCCATACCTATTACGATATTCTGAACAATACTCTTAATCATCATCATTACAGATTCGCCTTGGTCTGATAATAATAGATAGTCAAAACTAGGATTTTTCTCCTTTTCAGCTTCAAGATAGGCTTTCACAGCATTTGACACATCAACGGTTGAATAGTCAGGCTGTTTATTTATAGCTATCATGACACCAGCTGAACCATTAACTAAATTAAGGATTTTACTTGATGTATCTAAGTGATAAATATCCGAAAATCCACCAAGTGTCATTTTCAACTGTGGTAACTTTTCTATGACCTCAAGCCAAGCAACATTGAATTCATAATAACTAATCTCTTGTGTGCCTTCACTAAATACAGGTGTAAACATTTCAGGATGAGTTGATAGGTATGTAGATGCTTCTTTTGAAAGATTAGCAATCTCTGTACCTAATTCCCTAAGATCATTAATAATTGCATGAACTTCCCTAATATTTTCTGCACTTATTTCAATTTCTTCAAGATCAGATGCAAGTTCGCCAAACTGATCTAGTAGTCCACTTAGACTGTCACTAAAGCTAATAGACAGGGGCACTCTATTTTCATCATATTCTACAACAATAATAGATAGTCTATCTAGATATGTTATTAATTCATTAAAGTTCATTCCAAAAGCCTGAGCAAACGTTGTCAAAGCTGCAATTGTTGCTAGATTTGTTAGGTCAACTTTGGTATCTTCTTCAGGTGCCAATGATGCGATATCTCTTAGGAAATCAGTAATATCGCCTGTCACCTTATACGTTTTAGGAATAGTTATTGTCATTGAGTTGCCCGTACTAGGGTCGATGACAACGATAGTTTCCCATTGACTTGGAACTAGTAGCGAAAAATCATTCCCGCCTTCGTCATTATATAGATCAATGAGTGCTTCGTCTAAAGCTTTCAGCATGGATTGATAAAAGCCATCTTCATCCTCCATGTTTTCTAGTCTATCAAACCAGCTAGCATAAATATGTACATTTTTTAGCGCATTTATTATTTCTGCATAGCCTGTAAAGATCTCCTTGAAATCAATTGTCATTACTGGTAGAGTTTCTAAGCTATCCTGAGTTATTATCCTATCACCTACTTTTACAAGATAGGAAGCAATTCCCTCTGTCAAAGAACCAGCTGGGACTTCAAGGTTTTGGGCATAAATTGCTTGGCTAACTAATGAATCGTCTAGCATAGAAGCGATCGCATCT
>JAITQU010000146.1 GCA_031288735.1 Christensenellaceae bacterium | reverse complement strand
GTAAGACATGCATTGTCTAAAACAATTTTTACTTCTTCATTTTTATTTATATCAATAATGATCCCCACATTAATAAATTCTCCAGATAATACAAATGTGCCAGCCTTAGAAATATTAATAATATTGTTTGCGTAAGATGCGTTTCTTGTCGATATTTCAATGTCATCGCCAGTACTAATTATATTAGTTGCAGTTGATATATCCCAGCCATCATCAAAATCTGTATCGTTGTAAACATATTCTTCTATAACAAAGGATTCCTCACTTGTGCCTGGAATGCTTTGATTATCATTTTTACAAGACACTAGCACAATTAATACTATTGGTATCAGTATTAGCAAAACGACAATTCTGTTCAGCTTTTTCATATTTCCACCTCTATAACTCAGCTATCTCAGAAAGTACACGACTTAGTGTAATATTTAAATTTCCATTTCTGGCCCGAATTTCGTCAAGAAACGCTTTTGAAATTGTATCTTGTTTTAATACTATAGAATACGTTAATTCATATAAACTACCCATATTGGTTGTTTTGACTTTGTCTAATTCTACTTGAGAAGTGTATTTATTAAACAAATCAGCGAAAACACCATCGTAGTCCATGTCCTCTGGAATAACAATTTTAAGTATTTTTATATTTGTAGAAGAGTTTCCGAATTTAATATGCATTAGCACTATTCTTGTTATGCCTAAAAGTAAGAGAAATATTACACCATAGAAAAGATAACCCATCCCTGTAACAAATCCTATTGCCATAGCAAAAAAGATACTTCCTATATCATTTGCATTACCTGGTACTGATCTAAATCTAACTAGACTAAACGCACCAGCTACAGCAATTCCAGTACCTAAATTACCATTGACTAGCATAACTATTATTTGAACAATTGTAGGTAGCATAGCTAGCGTTACAACAAAGCTTTTGCTGAATTTTTTGTTTTTTATCATGTGAATTAAGGCTACTAAAACTCCTAATACTAAGGAAGCTACCGTGCACATTAAAATACTAGATATCGTAAGTTCATCGCTTATTATGCTTTCAGTTAGATAGTTTTTCATGAGTTCCTCTTTCTTTTAATAATCTTTGAAAAATATAATTTTTATAACAAGTCCCATATTTTGAAAATGATATTGGATATATTTTTTCTTTACTCAAAATTTGGCATAGCCATAAAGGGAAGCTATCATTTGTTTTTATCTCCATAATTACTTCATTATTAGGTATTATTTCACTGTCAGTTTCATCCTTTTTTAGCTCAAAATTGGCTTCCCTAAATCGCAGGTTATTATCAAAAGTAATTCTAAGTCCTTTTTCTTTCATACCTATGTACTCAGCTCTATTATAATAAATTAGTACCTTTTCAGAAACTTTGTATGTTGAGAGAAAACTGTCTATTTCCTTTAAAACCTGCGAACTTGTGTTTCTTCTCATCTTAGCATCAATCAAGAATTCCTTAGCTTGCGCATATTCTAGTTGTGATCTTCGTTTATATACAATACCCTTATACTTTTTTTTCAATTCAATAAAAACCTCTGTTCTGTCGTTTGCCTCCATATAACTACGCAACCGAAGCTTTTCTTTAAAAATTGGCTTCTCTATTGATTTTCTAATTAAGTCATATTCTTGAGTGTCGTAATAAATATTGTATATTGTGTACTCACCATAGACATCTAAAACAACATAATTCGAAATGAGCTCCTTAAAGTTAGTGTAACTTTCAGCGGTTAATTTATATTTTCTCTCATAGCGTTTAAATACATTTGCTAACATAATTTAATTCCTGACACTATTATATAACAATTTCCTTAAATTTATCTTAAATAAATATTTCATACTATTCTTCATTTATAATACACTTATAATAACAAATTATAGTAGAAAAAAAACATGAACTCTACCCTATAAAATAGACAGTTCAATTTTTGAAATCATTAACATATACAGTCGAATTTTAGTAGACAAAGAAAGTAGGTGCCGATGTAGTAGAAAGGTTTTTTATAAGTTTTACCGATTTCGATATTTAGATAACATGCTTAAACCTTGAACTATGCAACGTATCATCATTTACCAAAGAGTTATCTTTGAAACTGTAGGGACTTTATCGCCTATTATTTTGTAGTCTCAATTATTCTTTCGGACGAAGTTACAAGGTTGGACATGAAAACGAGTTAAAATAATTAATCATCTACTAAATTAAACAAAAATTTTAATTAGAGCAGAACTTGCTTTGTAACTTAACTTGTGAAAAATATTTAGTTACTGTTCACACCTCAACTGAATTATTAGTTTATGATATTAAATCTAAAACAGATTTCTAAAATTGCAGTTTTATTAATTTTTTCTACGTTTGAAACGATTATGCTGTGCCACTTTCTGATAAAGCGGTGAAATTATCGCAAATATCATGCAACGCGTGAACTGTAATCCTGTTTTCCCATAGAGGGTGTGAACAGTAACGATTTTTTTCATTTAAGACTGCATCTTAGAACCAGCAATATGTTTTAAAATCTACAAATCGTACGAGCATAGAATTATTTGCGTTTTAACGCACTTTTAACACATTTTTGTGATAATATATATACTATCGGCGGAGCGTATGGATGCCATTCCACTGATTTTTTTATGAGAGGTGTTCGCAACTGGTTTAATAGCGCGACATTATGAGGTGTGCTAAAATATATTTAAATCCCTATAATACACAATTTTGGAAATTTTTGCCAAAGATTATTACACTTTAGTGGACAAAATTTTTAGTCTTAAAAAACAAAACTGGAGTTTTTTACACACATTAAAACTATCATCTAATACTAATCCTCTTTTAGTATCGCACTAAAAATAGCAAATTAAAGCCTTGAGTAATTGTTGTTTACTTGTAAATATGATATAATTATTATATTAATTTAGGAGTGAACTGATAGAAATAAACGTTTTTACTGAGAACGAAATAATGGAATTTGCCAGCGAATATCATAATATAAAAAAAGTTGATTCGTACTTTAAGAGACTGCAAGCTCTCTATTATCGATCCAATGGGCAGTCACTCAATAATGTAATCAAAATAACAGGAT
>JAITQU010000112.1 GCA_031288735.1 Christensenellaceae bacterium | reverse complement strand
TTCTTCACTTTTTTTGCTGTTATAGATAATAATCCTTATTCGAAATTAGCATCATTATTAGCTATGTATTTAAGGTCTTTTTTCACCCCTAAAAACGACAATTAATTATACAACTGACCAAATTTGACTGTCACATATTAAGGATTTCAAAAATAACCAAAGTCCATTTTATAGGCTACAGCTTACAAAAGTTATCGCTATCTCCAATTTTTACATCATTAGAATAACAATATTCTGAATTTGCATTTTAACGGTCCAATTATGCTATAACGCTTTTTACTTAATAGAAAATAAGTTCTAAGATATATTTGGGTGTTTTTAATCATGCTTTGCTTTTAATTTATATCCAATTAACTTATTAACTTATGATCATGCCGTCATTTAAGTAATTAAGGAGTATATTATACACTCTAAGAAAACCTCTGATTGAAAATTTATCACATATTAACGCTATATTTCATATACAAGAATATATGGTTGAAAAGAAAAACAGTGTAATACTGGTCGAAATCAAGGATCGAAGGGATGAATTCTTACTTAAAGAGTTAATAAAAGATGGTTATCGTGCTGTCGATATTAAAGATGCAACACATGAAATTGACGGATTTAAGATATATGTGCTGTCAATTACTACTAATCCTAGGCGCGAAAATATTGAATTGTTTGATAAAGGCAGTATGTTTTTCTCCTCTACTCTAAAGCATGTGACAGGTGACACAATAAAAGAGTTTAAACTTACTCATTACGATTATTTCGCTAACGAAGAATTAGCAGTGCGTAATGCTGGGCTTACTGCAGAGGGTATGCTCGCTTTACTTATAGAAAACACACAAGCATCGATTAAGGATTTAAAGATTTTAATACTAGGCTATGGACGAGTTGGAAAGGCATCTGCACAAATATTGCATGATAATCACTGTTTTTTTAGTGTTGTCAATCGAAATTCTATAGCTTCTGCTGAAGCTACACTAATAGCTAATAGAAGTTATTCATTTGAGAATATGCCAAATATTATTAGAGATTATGATGTTATAATCAACTCAGTGCCAGCGGTAATATTAAACAGCGAAATATTACACGAGATTAAAGATGACACGCTTATTCTTGATCTTGCATCCTTACCCGGTGGTGTGGATATGTCACAGCTTGAAAATAGAAATATCAAAGTTATTCACGCTTTAGGATTGCCTGGCAAATTTTCACCCTTAAAAGCTGCTAAACTTATCAAAAAAGTAATAACTGATAAACTAAACAGCATGTGAAATTCGATAATCAAAGGAAATGAGATAAGGGTGGTTGTCCCTTATTTATAAAGAGCATTAGTTAATAGCGAAACATTTATGAGAGCTTTGATTGAAACGCTTACTGAAAAGAAAATGGAGGTGATATGAAAGGTAAAAATGTAGGGTTTGCGATAACGGGTTCATTTTGCACTTTAAAAAGGGCACTGGTGACCATGAAAGATATAAAAAGTGAGGATAATAATGTAATTCCAATTATATCGCATGCCGTTGCGCAAACAAATACCAAGTACTATGATGCTGATGATTTTAGATCTGAGGTAGCTAATATATGCGGAAACGATGTTGTTTTTACAATGACAGGAGCGGAACCAGTAGGTCCAACTGGCATACTTGACATTTTGATTATAGCTCCGTGCACAGGAAACACTCTTGGAAAATTAAATAATGCGGTTAGCGATACACCTGTACTCATGGCCGCAAAGGCACATTTGCGAAACGGCAAACCTGTGCTGATTGCAGTTTCAACAAACGATGGCTTAGCTGGAAATTTTAAAAATATAGGTGAGTTGTTGAATAAGAAGAATATATATTTTGTCCCTTTTGAGCAAGATGACTGCATTAAAAAACCCTATTCAATAATATCCGACTTTAATTTATTAATTGATGCAGCTGATGCAGCATTGATGTCAAAGCAGTTACAGCCAGTTTTAAAAAGAGATATAGAGTGAGAATGAATAAGAATGAGGTGTCGAAATTTAATTTTTAAGTAATATTATGAAAAACAATCAGCTTAGTAATATGAGAGTGAGATTAGTAAGTTGCCTTATACAGTATGTAGCTGATAATGTGATATTTAAGAATGGTAGAGGGAATGTATGTGTGGAATAGCAGGACAAGTAGATTATAACAATTCAATTATGAGTGAAAGAACAGCCCAAGAAATGGCACAAACGCTAAAAAACAGGGGCCCAGACGCTACTGGAATATATTGGGATCAAAGGTGCGTATTTATTCACAATCGACTTATTGTTGTGGATCCTAAAAATGGTTGTCAGCCAATGAAAACTGCTTATGACGATGAGTATGTAATTGTTTATAATGGAGAGCTATACAATACTGAAGAAATACGGGAGGATCTAGCATTTTCGGGATACGTGTTTAGAGGGTATTCAGACACCGAAGTGCTCCTCAAAGCATACATTTGTTGGGGTGAGGCATGCTTAGATCGATTGAATGGAATATTTGCATTTGCTATTTGGAGTGTTAATACGGGGGAGCTTTTTTTAGCAAGAGATAGAATCGGTGTGAAACCGTTATTCTATTTTAGATATGTTGGTGGATTAATATTTGCATCAGAAATAAAAACACTGTTAGTGCATCCTAGAGTGCCACACAAGGTGGACGAATATTCAATGAAGCAAATTTTGTTACTAGGCCCTAGCAGGGCTACGGGCATTGCCTGTGTAAAGGATGTGTATGAGCTAAAGCCAGGTGAATTTCTAAAAACGACAACAGATAGTATCAGCAAACGAATTTATTGGAAATTAATGGCACGTGAGCATATAGATAATGAAAGAAAGACCATTGAGAAGACAAGGGAGCTCATCTGCAATGCTATTAAAAGACAATTAGTATCGGATGTTGAGCTAGGCTGTTTTTTATCTGGGGGGCTTGATTCAAGTATAATTTCCAAAGTAGTAGCGGATGAATATGCTAAGAAAAACATGCAACTATCGACATATTCAGTTGACTATGAAGGAAACGATAGGTATTTTACAAAAAGCTTATTTCAACCCGATGCCGACAATTTGTATATTAATTTGATGAGCGAATTTATTAGGAGTAAGCACACATCTATACTCTTGAATTCACTTGAAGTAGCTGATGCAATAACAGATGCAACAATTGCGCGCACCCTGCCAGGTATGGGAGACATTGATTCCTCATTGTTGCTATTTTGCAAAAAAATTAAGGAGTCAGTAACTGTATGCTTGTCTGGTGAATGTGCAGATGAAATATTTGGTGGATATCCTTGGTATCACAATATTAGAATGCTTTACAGTGATACATTTCCATGGTCAGACTCGGTTGATATTCGAAAGAAGTTATTCACATCTGATGTAATAGGAATAAATCCTGAAAAATATATTAAGGACGAATATGAGAACACAATATCGAAAACTGATGTATTAGAAAGCGACTCTGTCCAGGATAGACGTATGCGAGAAATGTTTGTATTAAATTTTTATTGGTTTATGCAAACATTATTAGACAGAAAGGACAGAATGAGTATGTATAGCGGCTTGGAGGTCCGGGTCCCCTTTTGTGATCACAAACTTGTTGAATATGCCTATAATATGCCTTGGAGGTATAAATCCTTAAATGGACGGGAAAAGGGGATTGTGAGAGAGGCCTTTAAGGACATCTTACCAAAGGAGATAATTCAAAGAAAGAAGAGCCCCTATCCCAAGACGTTCAATCCGCTATTTTTTGAATATGTTGTTAAGAAAACAGATGCAATTTTGAGTTCAAAGGATAGTATAATAGGTGCTTTTGTGAATAAAAAATATTTAGAAACGCTTAAATTAGATCCTGCGCTCAATGCCGTGCCATGGTATGGACAGTTGATGAAAGCACCACAAATTTTTGCATATTTAATACAACTTGAGCATTTTTTCAAAAGTAATAATTTAAGCTATTAATTTATTAGCTTAGATAGTTTAATAAAATATTTAAAAAATGTCAGCGTGTCTTCAAAATAAGTTAAAATGCATTTGCTAATTTTCAAGGAAAATGAAATATGATTATTAGCATTTTAAGTTTATTCCTTCTTGATAGACACCTCTGTGTTAGTTTCAAAAAGGCTCAACACAGAAGGTAGTACGGTTAGTATTAAAAGAGATGATAGTATATTGCCTAGGCCAAGGAATATAGTTAAATGCTTTACTATGAGATTTTTAGTAAATAGAGAAAGAATAAAGCAAGTTAAAGAGAAGCAAAGGGTGCTCCTGATTATGGGGTTTGATAGATCATACGTTGTGCTGTCGCTTGCATTTGGGAGAAAGGTTGACTTTTTAGACGAGTTAAGCGATGAATAGAAATAGAGTGAACAGACACCTACTCGTGCGGCTTGAAAGATGCAGAAAATAAGATAAATTAAGAAATTAATAGGAACCTTGTCAAAGGACGCAAATCCAATTACTGCAAAGGTACTTACCATAGATACCAGAGTACTTAACAAACTTTTAGTAAATGATCTTGTAAATAGTAAGAGCATTATAAAAAGAAACAACAAGGCGAAAAGGAATATTAAAGGAAAATCCTTAGCTGATATCTTTGATATATCCGAAACAGCGGCGAGAACACCAAACCTATAGTGTGATTCAAAATATTTAGAGGTAATTGAGACAATCTCATTGTAGCTATCAATAGCATTGGCATCCTCAGAGGTACCATTTAGTATGATTGTTGACATAGTATACCATTTGTCATCGACTTTTGAGAAGAAACCAGACAAATTGGAGTCAATTTTGAGAACGCCCAGCTCTAGAAGAGGAAGCATCAATTTTTCATTTATTTCTAATGCGCTAAACGCTCCTAAAACAGTGTTGACCTTTTCAATTGATTTTAGCTCATCAATAAAATCTTTCTGAGTGCCATTATCTGGAATGACTGGAACTACTATTATTAATTGATGTGAAAGAAGTTCAGCACTTTCTTCAACCTGATTTATTTGAGTTGTTTTTGGATGTAATTGAAAATATGAAAGTGTTATGTTTGATTGAAAAAGAACGGAAAACGTTGCAAAGACTAAAAACAATGAGATAATAAGTGTTCGTGATTTGCCCATTACACTAGCAGTGGCGCCAAAATCTATCAGGGGGCGGATTGATAGTTTAAAATTAAATTTGTCAAATATTACAATCAGTGAAGGAATAATAAGAAGGGACGTTATTTGAGAAAATACAATGCCTTTGATTAACATAAGCATAAGTTCTTTGCCCAATGATAATTCAATAAACAGTGAACTAATAAACACCGCAGATGCCGTAAGTACTGAAGAAAATATTATGATATTTATAGTTGGCGTGATATGTTTTAGTGTAACGAGAGCTGAAAGCTCCCCTCTCTGTTTTCTATAGATGTGAAGAAAGATCAGTGAAAAATCAACACCTATGCATATTTGAATTAGAGCGGACATTGCGATTCCAACAATGGAAATTGATTGAAAAAAATAATTGCTACCAAAATTTAATAGAACAGATACTCCAACTGACAGGAACGTAATAATAAGCTCAGTAATAGAATTAGAAGTAAGAATGAGAACAAGAAAAATTGTAAGAGTAGCAATTATTAATATAATGTGCATTTGTCCCAAGGTGTCATTTCTTACGATTTCAGCAGTTGCCGACATACCAGCAAATGCAATCTGTCGCCCATCTAGTTTGGATCTAATCGTTTTTAGAAGCTCAAACGACTGAGAGCTTGAGGGTTCAAATTCATGTGTTACTAGTGCAATATAAACAAACTGATCTTTGAGAGCTGGGCGTTTTAGAAATGCTTTAAATTCATCAATATTAATAAAGCGAGAGAAATAACCAAAGGAGTTCAAGAAATCAAGGGAGTCGTACCAAACAAACTGCTTAATGCCATCAAGAGAAGACAGCTCTTTCATTATAACTTTTAATTCACTATCGTTGTCAGTTCCTAAAACGGCAAACATTGCATCGCCTTGTATGCTAAAATGGTCTTCTAAAAATTTTAGACCTTCATTTGCATCTAAAACTCCACCTATAGAGTCGATAAGATTTGTGTTTATTTTTTCTTGTGACATGAATTTATAAGTTCCTAGTGCAGAAAGAACACAAAGAAGAGAAACGATAGTAATCATGATGAAAGGATATTTAGAATTGAAAATAGAAAAAAAAGATTGAAGTTTTTTGATGGGTGAAAATCTCCTTGATTATTGAACTAGACACAAAATAATGATAATTAGTGCTAATTGCATAAAACTTAAATACACAATACAAGACTGACAAAACAAAAATTAGTTTAAAATTAACAATTTTGTGTAAATTTGTAGTGCGAATTATAAGTAGTAATAGATATTATGTGAAATAGATAGCATATGAAATCAAAAACAGCTAGTTTACTTAGAGCTAAGACCTATTATCTAAATTCATCAAAGATATCTAATGTTGCAAAGTAGTCAGCTTCAGTTTCTGCACGGCGTATGAGCTTGAATGAACCATCTTTATAAAGCAGAACCTCTGCACTGCGAAGCTTGCCATTGTAATTATAGCCCATGGAGTGACCATGTGCCCCAGTGTCATGAATGAAAAGTATATCGCCATAATTTAATTTTGGAAGTTGTCGATTGACTGCAAACTTATCACAGTTTTCACACAAGGAACCTACAACATCATATACATGGTCCTTAGTTTCTTTTTCTTTGCCTAGAACAGTTATGTGATGATACGCACCATAAATGGCAGGACGCATAAGATTTGCAGCGCAAGCATCTACGCCAGCATATTCTCTATATGTATGCTTGAAATGAATGAGCGTGGTAAGAAGACCACCAAATGGGGCAAGCATATAACGGCCAAGCTCTGTGAACAGTTTAATATCATTAATTCCGTTTGCTACGAAAATACGATCATATTCATTCTTAACTTGAGATGCGACCTTGTATATATCAACTTTCTGCTGTTCAGGTCGATAGGGAATACCGATTCCTCCACTTAAATTTACAAATGAAAATCTGACGCCAGTTTCTTTTATGAGTTCCAATACAGTTGAAAACATTGTTTTAGCAAGTAAAGGATAATAAGTGTCACCTATTGTATTGGAGGCTAGAAAAGCATGCATTCCAAATTCTTTAACTCCGAGTGAGGCAAGCTGTTTTACGGCTTCCGTCATCTGTGAGCGAGTTAATCCATATTTTGCCTCGGCAGGGATTCCCATTATATCAGCATCCGTTCCAAACTCCCCCCCTGGATTAAAACGCAGGCAAATTTTTTCAGGGATGCTGGCATTGTTTTTCAAGAACTCAATGTGAGTGATGTCATCAAGATTAATAATTGCGTTAAGTTTTCTCGCATATACATATTCACGTGCAGCAGTTTCATTGCTTGAAAACATTATTGAATCACCCTTGAAACCTAGGCGATCTGCAATGGAGAGTTCCGTATAAGACGAGCAGTCAAGACCACAATTTTCAGAGCGAAGTAACTTAATTATTTCAGGATTTGGAGTGGCCTTAACCGCAAAATATTCTTTAAATCCCTTATTCCAAGCGAACGCATCATTTAATTTGCGAGCGTTGTTAATAATTCCATCAGCATCATAGACATGAAGTGGAGTTGGGAAACTTTTAATTATCTCTTTTGCCTTAGTAATATCTATAAAGCAATGCTTATCGTTATTTTGCATATCATCCTTTCAATACTGAAAAATGCAGTAAATATTATCGAAATTAGAGTAGGTGTTTTGAGTTTATCTTCAAACTTGTTGATTTGTAGTGGTGACCGTCTTTTAGGAGTTTTAAACTACCTAAATTACAATAAATTCATTATAGCATTAAATATTTTACTATGCTTTTTAAGTTAGATGCTGATAAAGTAACATTTTTGAGATGCCGACCCCGTCCATATAGCACTAGATCTCGCGCTAAATAATTTTTATAACTTGCATTAAGAGTTGATATTTATCCAATTAAAGGGGGGCAAATAAAAAAAGACAGTTTTTAATGCATTAGTTGTATAGTAACATATGTAAGCACAAAACACAACTAATTAGATAGCTTAAGACAACTGACCGTCACCATGAGCGCAATGAATCAGCAGCATTAATTAGGCTAATCATTCCTAGAGAAAAGAAAATGTCTGCTAGTATTACACAAATCAGTTCTCTTTCTAGTGTTTCAATACATTCATATTTCTTATCAATTTTATTAAGTTCTCTCATCAAAGTTGTTACTTCTTTTCTTACATTTCCTCTTTTTATAACAAAATCTGGATCATTAAAAATACTCATGGCAGCCACCGGAAACCTCACATATATCAAATTTATGCCAAACCCTCTGAATCGATATTTTGCTACTACTCACACCTCAACTGAACATAATTTTAATGGTGCTGAATCTAAAACAAAT
>JAITQU010000025.1 GCA_031288735.1 Christensenellaceae bacterium | reverse complement strand
AAAGATGACTTTGTCTTTGTTATTTTCCTTACACATCTGTTGAAATTCTCTATATAATTTGTTGTGTAAATTATCTTTCTTAAGGGATTTGGAAATTCGCAAAACGTTCTTAAGCTCTCCCAGTTCTTTTGCCAGCTTTCATAAATTTTAGTATATTTGTGCCCCCATTTTTCATTGAATTCCTTAAGATTGTCTTGTCCTTCTATCTCTGTTAATGCCGTGTAGACTTTTTTTAAATCAGATACCAACTCTTTTTTATCTTTATTCGGTATGTATTTTAAACTATTTCTTATTTAATGAACTATGCAATGCTGTAAATTTGCCTTGGGGTATACTGCTTTTATCGCTACATCAAACCCTGTCAAATTGTCGGTGCATACTATTAAAATGTCGTCTACCCCAGCATTTAAGTTCACTCAAAATACTTAACCAGTAGTTTGAACCCTCTTTATCTCCTACCCATGCCCCTAATATATCTCGATTTCCGTCTAAATTAATGCCAAGGCTATATACGTAGCTTTTTTTACTGCCGCCCTCCTGTCGCACTGAAAAATATAGCGTCCAAGAACACAACAGGATATATCGATTCAAGTGGTCGCGTCTGCCATTCGTACACTAGTGGAAGTATCTTGTAAGTTATTCGAGATACCATGCTGTCCGAAATATCAACATTGTATGCATCTTTGATGTGATTACTTTTCTCCCTTACAGACATCCCTTTTGTGTACATCGACAACACGCGCGTCTCTAAAGCTTCATCTATGCTGGTTTGATACTTTATTATTTTAGGCTCAAACACCCCTAGTCGATCCCTCGGTATATCTAACTCTAACTCTACCTCTCCCGTTCTTGTCTTCAGCGTCTTCTTGCTATATCCGTTACGGCTGTTCTGTCCTGTCTTTTCCTAGTATTGGTATTTCTTGTAGCCAAGCTCTTCTTCTTGCTCAACTTCAAGTATTCTCTCCAGAGCTTGCTTAATCAACCCAGCTGTTAATTGATGTATTCCATCTATAGTTTTTATTCCATCCGCCTGTGCTAACTGGCCTATTAACAACCCTGCCTCTCTCATTAACTCATCTTTTTTTGTTAGCTTTTTTTTCATTTTGGTGTCCTCCTAATTTGTGTTTTTATTATACCTCCTCCTCCCCGATTTACACAAATTAATAAACACTCCCGATTTAAATTGATTTTCAGCACTTATTAGACAAAATTTTACCTTGTTTTACTTAGGAATTCTTCTATTGTTAGCATTTGCTAACTGATTTGCTTATATACCTACTTAATAATTCATTTCACTTGAACTCAGTAATGTTGAGTGTTAAAATAAGCATATTGAATAAGTGATCAGTGAAAAAAGTCTCTAAAAGCATAAGAATAGAAGTAGTATTAGTGCTGTTATGTGCCCTACATAACGAGAAATAAAGAATTTTTGGATCTACTTAGAAAAAATTATACTTCATTATCCATGTTTTAAAAGTTTGAGATGCACAATTAATTTGACAATGAAAAATTCAATAAGGAGTTTCTAAAATGTTAGAAGATACATATAAGGTGAAAGGGATGTCGTGTGCAGCATGCTCTGCACGAGTTGAAAGAGTAGTAGGAAAAATTGATGGGATAGTGTCAGCTAGCGTTAACTTAGCTACAGAAAAGCTGACAATTTTTTATGACGAAAATGTTGTAACTGTAAAAATAATCAAGGATGCTATTGATGATGCGGGATACAAATTAATAGAGAAAAAAGTGCCGCATGAGGATGATAAAGAAAGCAATAATACTAAAATTAAAATAATGTGGATAAAATTTGCTATTTCTGCTTTGTTTTCGATTCCACTTATATATATATCTATGGGATCGATGTTAGGATTTCCTCTTCCAATAGCGTTAGATCCTATGCACAATGGAATAGCATTTGCATTAACGCAATTACTGCTCACAATTCCAATCATTGTTGTTGGATATAAATTCTATACAGTCGGAATTAAAGCTCTGATCAAGAGAAGCCCAAATATGGATTCATTGGTAGCAATAGGAACAGCAGCGGCAATAATTTACAGTATTTATTCGTTTATAAGAATCGTGACAGGCGATGCTATGGCCGCACATGATAATCATCTCTATTTTGAGACCGCTGGAGTGATTATAACGCTTATATTACTAGGAAAAACACTAGAGGCTATTTCTAAAAACAAAACATTTGATGCAATAAGAAAGTTAATGGAACTAGCACCTAAAACCGCTAATGTACTAAGAGATGGAGTAGAAATAAAACTTCCAATTGGTGAGCTTTTAATAGATGACCTTGTAATAGTAAGGCCTGGCGAAAAAATCCCAATGGATGGGATTGTGATTGAAGGACACTCCGCCATTGACGAGGCGATGTTGACAGGTGAGAGTATGCCTATTGAAAAAAAGGATGGGGACAATGTCTATGCCGCTAGTATCAATAAAAATGGATTATTAAAGGTAAAAGTAACAAAGCTTAGCGACCAGACAATATTATCACAAATCATAAAACTAGTCGAGGATGCGCAAAACGCAAAAGCACCGATAGCAAACATTGCTGATACGGTATCGGGATATTTTGTTCCCATTGTTTTTTGCATTGCGCTCGTAACCTTTGCGGGATGGCTTATTGGTGGTTATTCTATGGAGTTTGCACTTTCAATGTTTATAGCTGTTTTAGTAATTGCCTGCCCCTGTGCACTAGGGTTAGCAACACCTACGGCCATCATGGTAGGCACTGGCGTGGGTGCGAGAAATGGGATACTAATAAAGGGTGGAGATGCCCTTGAAATGGCACACAAGATAAGGACAATTGTTTTTGATAAGACAGGCACTATAACAGTGGGAAAACCAGCCTTAACTGATATAATAACTATAGCAGAGTATGATGAAAATGAATTATTGCAAGTAGCAGCGTCAGCAGAAAAAGGGTCGGAGCATCCATTAGGCGAAGCGATAGTGAGAAAAGCGTTTGAAAAAAATGTGGAGCTAAAAGCGCTTGAATATTTTGAGTCAATAACAGGTCTTGGCGTTTCTACTAAAGTGGATGGTAAAAAGGTTTTCATTGGAAATTCCAAATTAATGGAGAAAGAAGGCATAAATATTCATGCTCTTGAGATAGAAGCAAGCAAGCTGGCAAGAGATGGAAAAACACCAATGTTTATTGCAATTAATGGGAGTTTCGCTGGAATAATAGCAGTAGCAGATGTTGTAAAAGAGAGTAGTAAGAAAGCAATTGAAATGCTTACAAATATGGGTATAGAAGCCATTATGGTAACTGGTGACAACGAAGGAACAGCAAAGGCTATTGCAAGAGAAGTAGGGATAAGCAATGTTATAGCAGAGGTTTTGCCAGGTGAAAAAGCAGAATTGATCAAAAAATTGCAAGCTGATGGGAAAAAGGTTGCAATGGTTGGGGATGGAATAAACGACGCTCCCGCACTTACGCAAGCGGATATAGGAATAGCAATAGGTACAGGAACCGATGTGGCAATGGAGTCAGCGGATATTGTTTTAATGAGAAGTGATTTGATAGATGTTCTAGATGCGTTGAGACTTAGCAGAGCAACAATACGCAACATTAAACAAAATTTATGCTGGGCGTTTGGGTATAATATAATAGGCATACCAATTGCCGCAGGTGTGTTATATTTATCAAATGCAGTTTTATTAAATCCGATGATTGCGGCAGCAGCGATGAGCTTTTCATCAATTTCAGTGCTTGGCAATGCGCTAAGACTTAAATTTTTTAAGAAAAAATCTCATCTAGTCGACAAAAAGGCATAAGCGAATAAACTACTAATCAAAAATACCATCAATAAAATCTTTAGCATCAAATTCAATAAGGTCATCTATTTTTTCACCAACTCCAGCATAAACTACGGGGATCTCTTGCTCCTCAGAAATTGCTAAAACAACTCCGCCTTTTGCTGAACCATCTAGCTTTGTCAGAATTATACCATCAAGGCTCACCGCTTCGTTGAAAATTTCTGCTTGAGCAACCGCATTTTGCCCAGTCGTTGCATCAAGAACTAGATAATTACGATTGTCACAGCCAGGCAATTCCCGCGAAATAACACGACTGATTTTTTTCAGTTCCTCCATCAAGTTTTTTTTGTTATGTAAACGGCCTGCCGTGTCGATAAGCACAACATCTGTGTTTCTTGCCTTAGCAGAGGCTAGCGCATCGAAAACTACTGCAGCGGGATCACTTCCTTCCGTATGTTTAATAATACGCACACCTGCGCGTTGTGCCCAAATTTCGAGCTGGTCGGATGCTGCCGCTCTAAACGTATCAGCAGCTGCAATTACTACAGTTTTATTATCATCCATGAATCGTTTAGCAAGTTTTCCGACAACAGTTGTCTTGCCCACGCCATTCACTCCTGCAATTAATATTACTAGTGGGTATGAAAGAGGAGGAATTTCAAAGTCAATCATCTCTAAAAGTATTGAACGTAGAACCTTTTGTGCAGAAGCAGGATCAACAATTTTATTCTTATAAAGTCTTTCTTTTAGTTTTTCTATTGCATTCTCCGTTGCAACAACGCCAGCATCTGAGCTAATAAGAGCAGTCTCTAGGTCCTCATAGAAGTCACTATCTAAGGCTTTTGCTTTAAACACCTCAAAGATTTTCCGACCTAAGTTGTTTTTGGTTTTAGTTAAGGCTTCCTTTATTCTTGTAAAAAATCCCATATATGATTCCTTTTTAGTGCTAATAGATACAAAGCATCTAAGGATAGTGATACTAAGATAAGCTAATGTATATTTTGAATACAAGCATTGTATGTTCAGTAGCTTTAAAAACATATCGCTGGTATTCAATGAAGTTTATTGATGCTTTGTTAGAAATAGAAGAACTCGCAATAAACTGAAACGGTTTAGAAAAACAAGTATTCAAATTTGTGTATTTTTATCATTTGTCATAATAAAACGGCAATCTTTTAACTACATAAACAAACCTTGTTAATTTCAAATAAAGATGAGAAAATACGATACTTAGGAAATTTCTCTTTCCTTTGGTGCAGGTGGAGTGTCCCATTTTTTAGCAGTTGCATCTTTCATTGTGACACTCACAACCTTAGATACACCATCTGATCCCTCGGTTGTAACGCCATACATAAAGTCACATTGCTCCATTGTTGGTTTACGGTGTGTAACAACAATGAACTGGAGCGACTTTGAATATTTTCTCAGGAATTGAGCAAATATATGGACGTTGGAGTCATCAAGAGCAGCATCAACTTCATCTAAAATACTAAATGGCATTGGGTGAAGCTTTACAATTGCAAAAAGTATAGAAATAGCAATAAGAGATTGTTCACCGCCCGATAGCACACTCATATACCTTGGTTGCTTTCCAGGAGGATTTGCAACAATGTCGATGCCACATTCTAGCACGTTATCGCTACCTTGCAATTTCAAACTTGCAGTTCCCCCGCCAAACATGTCTTGAAATACTTCATTAAAGTTTTTATTTATTATTTCAAAGCTGGTGGTAAAGCGAGTTGACATCTCGTTAATAACATTATCAAGGATTTCGATAAGATCAATTTCCGCTGTCGAAGCATCCTTGAATTGAGCATCCTTTTCGTTGTAGCGTTCTTTTTCAGCATGATAACGTTGTTCGGCAAGCTCATTGATCGCTCCTTGTCGGTCGATCATGCGCCTTAGGGAGGCAGATTCTGACTGTGCCTTTTCAGGAACGAATATTAATTCTGCATCATCCTTAACAGACTCTATGTATTCTCTAGCGGCAACCTCATCCACACTATAATCATCTTTAATTCTAGAGATCATATTTTCAAGATCATTTTGTATACGTTCAATCCGACCTTCTTCACGAACGCGTTTTTCGGTTGCCTCGTTTATTTGTCTAAACTTTTCGCTACGGGCAAGGTCGAGTTCCTCAACTATGCGTTTCAATTCAATTTTTTGCTCATCAACCTCGCGAATGCGCTTTGCCATCTTTTCCACAACAGCCTTATCTTCATCTGTGTATGCTGAAATATCGATTTCAGATTCAGCCTGCTTAATTTCTAAATCACTGTCAATGCAATTACGTTTAATAGCAGCCAGCTCAATTTTAATGTTTTCAATTTCAGTTTTTAACAGAGTTAGATTATTGCCTCGAGAATTGACTTCAACCTTTAGAGATGAAAGAGCCATAACTGCTTGTGTTACATTATTATTTAAGACATCACCACGTTGCTTGTCTTTCACGAGTTTATCACGAAGCTCACTTAAATAGTCATTTGCCGTGGTCTTATCACTACTTGCAGAAACACGAGTAGAAGAGGCTAATTTAAGCAAGTGTCCTAGCTCATCGGCTTGCTTAGAATGCATGGATATACTGTCGAAGAGTTTATCAACATCGGCCTTTAAAGTGTCAGCATTCGCTTCTGATGCGGACAGAATACCATTAATTTTTTCTATCTCAATATCAAGAGCATGTATTCTAGCTTCGATAATTTTTACGCCTTGCTCTAATTTTGTACTTTCTTCTTCTAAATCCTTTGAGTCACCAACAATAAGAGCAAGGTCCTTTTCTAGAGATGTGCGGCTCTTGATGAGTGCCTGTAGATCGGTTTCCATCGAAAGTAGGCGATTTGTTTTTGTTGGCATGCTACCACCAGTTATTGCTCCACTGGTTGCAAACGACTCGCCTTCAAGTGTAACGATGCGGAATCCTTGTTTATACTTTTGGGATATAGATATCGCAGTGTCCTTATTATCCACAATCACTGTTCGTCCCAAGAGATTAGAAATAATCCCATCGAATTTTTTTTCATTTACTATTAATTCAGAAGCAATTCCTATTACACCTCTTTCATTCAAAGCTCGATTATATTCGCTTGGCAATGGGTTGGATCGAACTGTTGAAATTGGCAAGAATGTGGCACGTCCATACCGCTTTTCTTTTATGTAGTCTATAAGGTATGCGGCGTTTTGTGGGGTTGCGGTAACAATATTTTGTACACTCTGTCCTAAAGCTATCTCAATAGCAACCTGTAGATCAGATTGAACCTTTATTATTTCGCCAACAGTTCCTAGGATCGCCTGCTTAAGATTCGTGTTCTCCTTAGCATCTGTCATGAGATTTTTTATAACATCGCTATAACCTGCGTAGTCTGATATTTGGTCACGACGATACTTTATACCAACTTCTAACGCTTTGATTTTGTCTTCTAATTCGTGTTTTTTTGCTGATGTTGAGCGCAAATCTGCCTTTGAAGCATAGAAGTTTTTTTCAGCAGCAACTTTATTCTCTTCGAGTTTGACTTTTTCTTCTAATAGCTTATGTTGTTTCGAATGGAACAATTCACAGCTATCAACACTTTTATTGTAAATGTCTTTTTTCTCTTTATAATCAAGCTTAGTTTTTTCAATATCGGCAAGAGCATTTTTGTGCTGAACCTGCAATTTAACTAAATCCTTGTCAATTTCTGATAGTTTATCACTATTACTCGACAAGGCATCTCTGCTTCGTTCTAGTTCATTCTCTTGAGTTTCAATAAGTTCATTAAGCTTTTCAGATTCCTCCTGCAAACTTGAATATTCGCTTTCCTGTTTTAGTAGTTCTATGTTTTTTTCATTGTAAAGAATCGTTTGCTGAGCAAACAAGCTTTCGCACTCAGTGAGTCGTGCGGAAAGTCGTATCGTGTCGGCATCGTTTTTCTTGCGCTGGTCGCGTAGGTTTTTTAAACGTTCGGTTAAAACATTTGTAGCACCACGCTTTCGCTCTATAGAAACTAGAAGATCCGTTTGCTCAGCACGCAATCTTGTCGATACAGCATCATTTTCTGTAAGATTGGTCATTGCTCCGTTATACCGTTGGCAAAACTCGACATGTGCTTTCTCAGCGGCATCTATTTCAGCTAATATATTTGCTAGTTTGGATTGTAAATTCTTGCGCTCGATATCACCGTTCTCAATTTGATAGAGAAAAAAATGTATGTCTTGAAACTTTAGCTGTCGTCGGAATTCCTTTACCTTCATAGCAGTATTTGCTTCTTTTTCGAGTGGTCCTAAGGAATGACGCATCTCCTCTAATTGTGCAGAAATCAATTTAAGATCGGCTCGAATTCTTTCGAGTCGTCGCTCTGTTTCGACTTTTCGTGACTTTAATTTACTAATGCCTGCAGCATCATCAAAAATTTGTCGTCGAACCTCAGGCTTTGCGGAAACTATGTCAGCAACCTTTCCTTGTCCAATTATACTATAGCCATCGCGACCAATACCACTATCACGGAACAAATCTAGAATCTCTTTTAATTGGGCAGGACGTTGATTTAAAAAGAATTCACTCTTATTTTTTTTCAAATGATATTTTCTAGTGAGAACCACCTCATCTTCATCGATGGAATAAAAACGCTTAGTGTTATCTAGGTACAGCGACACCTCACAAGAGGACATTGGTTTTCGCTTATCTGTTCCATTATAGACGAGATCGCTCATTCTTTTACATCTCAAAGTGGAAGCAGTTTGCTCACCTACGACCCATCTTACGGCATCAATTACGTTAGATTTACCACAACCATTAGGTCCTACTATTCCAGTAAAGCCAGAGTCAAAATCGATTACAACCTTGTCAGCAAATGATTTAAATCCATGAATACAAATCTTGTTTAAATTCAATTTAGTTACCCATACTTAGTGAATGAATATATTAGAAAATTCGCTAAGTCCCCAATCTACACAAATAAATTTATCGTATCAAATTTTCAAATTTGAAAAAGGTTTGTAACATATCACTGCGCTTGTTAGATAAGATACAGCAAATTAAAAAAGTAAGGCAGTAATATGAATATATTTTAAGAACGAAACATTAAAAAACAAATCACTATTATAAATCTATCTTAAGTCTACTAATTAATAAGCAGGTTTAGCAAAATCTGAGAAATGATTTTTGAGGTGGTGTTGCAATGATTTTAGTCTACTTAATAAAGATGTGAAAAATGATCAAACGGAGAAATAATGCCGTTTTATGTGCTAATTGTAGCACAAATGGCATTGCTAGTCAATTAAAATTCAAAATTTGCAAGTAAATGGTAAATATCTGGTTACTGTTCACACCCCATATGAAAAAAAGGCAATGTTTTAATAACATCACCGAGTTGGATATGTTTGCATTCCAAAGTATAAAGATTAGCGATCAAAGATCTCAGCAATACTCGTGAAAAGATTTTTCTCATGTGCAACAAGTGCTTCAATGATGCCCATAGTGTTACATAAGTACTCTATA
>JAITQU010000250.1 GCA_031288735.1 Christensenellaceae bacterium | reverse complement strand
CATAGATACATAACTAAGCCGCAACATTCGGCGCATGGCTTCGAATACTCACCTCATAGCGTATTACATCGAACCGTGGGACGCACGGGGGATAGCTTCTAAAACATCCTGCTGAGGGGAGCTCCCAAGAAGACCCCGACTCAAACGCCGTAGGCGTTTGAGGCGGGAGTACGTCACAAATTTAGTATGGCACATTTTACTTCTAATAAAATGTGCCTTTTGTTTTCTAGTAGCTCATATTTATATTTTGATAATCACACAAAAACCATCATAAATACTTCAAAAACCACTACACGCGGGGGAGCGTGTATTAATTTGTGTAAACACAAAAGTCTATATTTTAATAAAAATCAATTTAGGAAAACGACAAAATACAAAACATGATGATAATAATAAATTTATGGCATCATATAATTTAGTTAATATATAGCTACATCTAATTTATCTTAATTTTCAACATTAACAGCAGATTTTCGACATTACATAGATGATATTATTAAATCGATAGTAGGAGCATATAATTATGAAATATGAATATTGCCAAGATTCACTTATTATAAAACTCTACGCTGAGATTGACCATTTCACGTCAAAGACGCTTAGGTCAGAAATTGACACACTTATTTTAGCGGGTGGGTTTTCAAGTGTTGTACTTGATCTAAAAGAGATAACCTTTATTGATAGTACTGGTGTTGGACTGATCCTAGGTAGATATAAATTATTGAGGGACATGAATAAAAGCCTGTATATTAGTAGTCCAGCTCCTGAAATTGATAAGGTGCTGATGGTAAGTGGTGTATATACAATAGTTAAAAAATTAAGTAAGAATTTAAAATAAGTTGAGAGGTAGGTTTATGGATGCAATAGCTTTAACGGTTAAGGCGATGCCAGAGAATGAAAGTCTAGTTAGATCCTTTATAGCAGCATATGCGACTAGATGTAATCCGTCATTGGAGGTCATTAACGATATTAAAACGGCGGTGTCGGAGGCCGTAACAAATGCGATCATACATGGATACGAAAATCAAATTGAAAATGATATATGTATAAATGCAGAGATATCAGATAATATCTTAAAGGTTTCGATAACAGATACAGGTATTGGAATCATAGATATAATCCAGGCAATGACAGATTTTTACACGACAAAGCCATCCGAAGAAAGAAGCGGTATAGGATTTAGGATAATGTCATCCTTCATGGATTCCTTAGACGTTAGATCAGTTCATGGGTCATACACTACTGTGACTATGACAAAAAAATTAGTATAAGGGATTGAAAGGAGTAGGATGTTAAAGGGTGAAGAAATTTTAAATAAAATTAAGGAAGCTAAAGCAGGGATCGAGGCATCTATGTCTTCTATTATAGAAAACAATATGCCATTGATTAAGAGTATTGTTCGCCGTTATCGAAATAGACAAATCGAATATGAGGATTTAATCCAGTTAGGAACTCTAGGATTAATTAAAGCGGTTAAAAATTTTGATGAGACGTATGGTGTATGCTTTTCAACATATGCAGTCCCAATGATCACAGGTGAAATCAAACGATTCATAAGAGATGATGGGGTTATAAAGGTTAGTCGTGCAACAAAATGGCAGGCAATCAAAATCAATAAATATATTGAGGAATATAGACACAGCCAAAACAGGGAGCCAGATATAAATCATCTAGCAGAAGTCTTTTTTTTGGAGCCTACCGAAATAGTATTCATTCTTGAAAGTGCTAAATATCCAATTTCAATATATGCTGAAAACGATGATGATGGATTGACGCTTGCCGAAAAAATTGTTGCAAAGGGTAGTTTAGATGACATTATTGATAAAATGGTACTAAAGGAAATGATTAAGAAACTCCCTGAGCGTGAAAAAAAGATAATATTACTAAGATATTTTCGTGATAAAACACAGAGTGAGGTTGCAAATGAGCTAAACATAAGCCAGGTGCAAGTATCCAGGATTGAAACGAAAATATTACTTAAGATGCGCGATGCATTTAGCACAAATTCTTAAATTCGCAAAATAAGGAGTCTATATATTTATAAATTATTCTCACTTATAAAATTAAGAGTGCATCCATTGTTTTTGGGGGTCTTTTTACTAACTATACTAGATGGAAAAATTATCTATCTTCTTAGTGTCATAGTTAGCTCACTTTTACATGAGCTAGCGCATGCATATGTTGCATATAAGAGAGGGTATGTTTTAAATCAAATAACCTTAATGCCTTACGGAGCTAGTCTCAACGGGGATGACATTATCTCAAAGGAGGATGGCTTCATAATTGCGATTTCTGGACCAGCTCTTAATATTTTACTTGCTATCATTACAACAGCAAGCTGGTGGACTTTACCTATCATCTATAATTATACCCAAGAATTTCGCACAGTTAATCTAACACTCGCTGCATTTAATTTATTGCCGATTTACCCACTAGATGGATCTCAAATAGTCTTGTCCCTTGTTAAAAACACTAGGAAGGCAATAAAAATATTGAAGGGAGTAGGAATTGCCGTTTCAGTATTTCTTTTTTTAGCATACATTATTAGCTTTTTTATAAAACACAATGTTAGTTTAGCGATAATGGCAACTACAATATTGATAGCCGCAGTTGAAGGCGTGAAAAAAGAAAGTTATAAACACATTGCATCTCTTGCTATTGGCGTTAAGAATACCTCCCAGCCACTCGAAATGAGAACACTAGCAGTAAAAGACAGTATTGAGCTAATTGCTGTTATAAAAAAGCTCACGACAAACTCGTTTTCGACATTTAAGATATTTGACGATAAAATGAATTTTTTCGCAACACTTGACGAAAAAATGGTCTATGAATTATGCACAAAATATAATGTACACACACAGCTTAAAAATACTGATATTATAAAAGATATGAAACACTTAACTAGTTTAAGTGAATTTAGCTAGAAATTTAAATAAGAGCATAATAAGTAAAGAGAAGATACGATTTCTCTAACTAAAGGTTGAATAGGCATCTAATTTTTTAATTTTTTATAGGTGATAAACTCATTTCATATAATAAATCTAAGCGCAAAAAAATTTTTAAATTAAATTTAGAATCGCTAAAATATTATATTTTAATACTAGACTATAAATTTAATAGAAAGTTAATGTATTATCACTATACTACTTTTGAAAATATTGAAAACCAGGAGAAAAACTGTGCTTAGATTAACTGATGTAACAAAAGATTATTCTATTGGCGATGGCGGTGTTGTGAGGGCTCTCAATGGGATTTCCTTAGATTTTCGCAAGGCGGAACTTGTTGCGGTCTTGGGGCCTTCTGGGTGTGGGAAAACCACGCTTATGAACATAATTGGAGGTCTTGATCGTGCTACGAGTGGTGATATCCTACTCAATGAAAGGAGCACCAAGCTCTTTAATGATTCCGACTGGGATAATTACAGGAATAAAAAGATTGGGTTCATTTTCCAAAACTACTACCTAATACCACATTTGTCCGTTTTGTCTAATGTAGAGTTAGCACTTACTATTGCTGGCGTTTCAAAGACTGAACGCACAAAGCGGGCAACAGAGGCTTTAACAAAGGTAGGGCTTTCAGACCAACTATCTAAAAACCCAAATCAGTTATCTGGTGGACAAATGCAACGTGTTGCAATAGCAAGAGCACTTGTTAACAATCCTGAAATTCTATTAGCAGACGAACCTACTGGTGCTCTTGACACAACGACAAGCTCATCTATCATGGAATTGGTCAAAGAGATATCTGAAAACAAATTAGTGATTATGGTAACACATAATCCTGAGCTTGCTGATAAATACTCAACTAGAATAATTAAGATGGTGGATGGTCAAATATTAGATGACAACAACCCATACAACAGTTTAACAGACATTAAACATAGAGATGCGGTTGAGCAAGAACGTGCTGAAGAGAAGATGTGTGAGAATAAAAGGTTATGTAAAACGGTAAAAAAGAAAACGTCAATGTCGTTTTTCACCGCACTTTTTTTAAGCTTAAAAAATTTATTTACAAAAAAGGGCAGGACCATTCTTACAGCAATAGCGGGCTCAATTGGTATTATCGGAGTATCTCTAATATTAGCAGTATCACAGGGTATGGATAGCTATATTACCAAAATGCAATCGGATATGCTATCCTCCTATCCCATAAGCATATCAGAGACTGCAATAAACACAGACCAAATTATGACAGCAATGAACCGAAATAAAGAAAGTGAGGACGGGAAATTCCCTTCATCAGCCATACAAAAATTGTTTCCAAAGCCTGATGTAAACACGAGAATATCTCTGCATACTAATAATATAACTCAAGAATATGTAGATTATTTAAAAAATCCAAAAATCCTAAATCCCGCTCTATATAATGATATGGTTTTTGATGCAGGCGTTGATAAATATTTTTATGGAAAAGCTGTAGGTAACGATTATTACCAGCGCATGACACAAGGTTGGATGGAAATGATGAATTTAAGTTTTATCCAAACACAGTATGATCTCATATCGATTGAAGGGAAATTGCCAGAAGACACTAACGAACTTGTTCTTATAGTTGATGAGTATAACAAAGTATCCGAGCGAACACTATATAACCTAGGTATTATACCACTCCCAGTAGATGATGGTGAAACACAAAGGGTAGCTGAGGTGCCGTTTGAAGATATTTTAAGTAAGGAATACAAACTCGTATTGAATAATGGGAGGTACACATATAGCAAGACCAAAGGATATTTTGAAACTAAAACTGAGCTTGAAATTGACTATGATGATGAGGATGAAACAATTCTAACCTTGAAAATAGTAGGGGTGCTTAGAATAAACACTTCTACCGAAAGTGGCGTTTTAAACACAGGCATAGCCTACACTAAGGAGCTAAGCCAATACATTTTAGAAAAAAATGGAGAGTCTGAGATAGTAGAGTGGATGAAAGATCCAGCTAATGATTTATTGAATCCATTTAATGGCATAAAATATGAAGGTACGGCAACTGGTAGTGGTGTAAGACTACCAAGCGATCATCACGAAGCGCAGCTTAGAGCATTAGGTGGCATTGAGCTTGCAAAGTCAATAACGATTTATCCTAAAAGCTTTAGCTCAAAAGAAGAAATAAAAATAGCTCTAGATGCATATAATGATGGGAAAGCAGAGGAATCACAAATACTATATTCTGACGTATCTGAAATGATTATTGGAATGGTAGGACAGCTTGTTGATATAATAACATACGTCCTAATAGCATTTACTGCGATATCGTTAATTGTATCAAGCGTTATGATTGCAATTATAACTTATGTGTCAGTTATTGAAAGAACAAAGGAAATAGGAATTTTACGAAGCATTGGTGCAAGAAAAAGAGACATAACAAGAGTATTCAATGCTGAGACTTTCATTATAGGATTTTCATCTGGTGCAATTGGTGTAATAGTAGCATATTTAGTATCTATTCCTATTAATATAATTATTAAGAGTTTGACATCTATTTCTGGCATTGCAGCACTATCGCCACTAACGGCAGTAATGATGATTGGCATTAGTATAGGACTCATGGTAATTTCTGGACTTATTCCAGCATTTATGGCATCGAGAAAGGATCCAGTAACAGCACTTCGTAGCGATTAAGGTATTAAGGTATTAAAGGATGAAACTATTTGCAATTAGCGACCTGCACCTATCAAAAGCATCGGATAAGCCAATGGAATTATTTGGGGCTGAATGGAAAAACCATTGGTCTAAAATAATAATTGATTGGAAATCGAAAGTCTCTGATGATGACATAGTTTTAATTGCTGGAGATATTTCATGGGCGATGCGCTTAGAGGAGGCAATTTTTGATCTAAACGACATAGCAGAATGCCCTGGGAGAAAAGTGCTAATAAGAGGCAATCACGATTACTGGTGGTCATCGGTGTCAAAGATTAGAAAGCTATTATTGCCAAGCATGTACATAATACATAACGATGCATTGCGTATTGGCAACTTGATTTTTGCTGGTAGCCGTGGTTGGACAGTGCCTGAGATTGGACAGACACAGTCAAGTGAAGATAAAAAATTATACGAAAGAGAGAAATTACGATTAGAAATATCACTAGAGCGAGCGGAGTCAATGAAAACTTCTGAAGATATAGTTATCGGTATGATGCATTACCCGCCATTTAGCTCAAGATATGACGATTCGCATTTTACAAGGCTCTTTAGCGAGCACAATGTACGTTTGGTGATTTATGGTCATTTACATGGGGAACTATCACGAATTAAACCTACTTATGTAAAAAATAATATACCATATTATCTTACGTCATGCGATAAATTAAATTTTAAATTGTTAGAAATATCTCTAAATTAATACCTTCCCTTATAAACAAAAATGATAAAAATTAAAACACACTTAGTGTGTTTTTTAATATAGAAAACTTCCTCACATCCACATAAATACTATATTATTTTATTGTACCTTTACAGATAACTCATTTTGTAGTACTGACTATATCAGATAAACTAACTAATATCTTTTAAAACTATATTTTCATAAATTTTTAATTATTTTTATTTTTTATCTATCCTATTTACACAAATCAATACAGCTCTAAACTTCAAAAAAACGTTCGCTAAAAATATTTCATATTTAGACTAGGCATTTCAACGTAATGATTAAGTTTCAATTGTGAAAGGGATTAAAAATTAGAAAAATAAACGCATGTTTATTTTTTCTCTCTATTTTCTACTTGTTTTAACAAAAAGTGGAGCTAGTTGAACGAAAACTAGCTAAAACTAATGAAAATTTCTTTAAATATTGACTCAAGTGACATTTTGTGGTAATATTAGAACAATACCACTGGAGGGAAACGTGCAGGGCTGTCAAGATGTCATACTAGACGAGAAATTTAGACTTAGAATTCCTAATAAGTTTCGAAGTGAATTGGGAGAGCGATTTGTGATCTTTCATGGGCTCGATGACTGCCTTTCAATAATGAGTGTAACCAATTTTGAAAAATACAAAGCACCCTTGCACAATATACCACACAGCGATATTGAAGCTAGAAGAGCGGCTAGAGCTGTGATCGGAACAGTTGAAAATATTGATGAGGATTCACAAATGAGATTTGTAATTTCAGCAGAGCTCCGAGAAATAGCAGGGATCGACAAGCAAATAAGACTTATAGGATATCTTGATACATTAGAGGTTTGGGCACACGAAAAATTAGACGGGATTGATTTTGGTAAGGCTGGAAGTGTTACTAGAGCAATGACAACACTTTCTGATATTGGCTATAACTTCTAACATGGAGTACATTCATAGGCCTGTAATGTTTAACGAATGCATGAGCGGGCTAGATATCAAAGAAGATGGGATCTATGTAGACTGTACCTTAGGCGGCGGTGGGCACACCGAAGGCATACTTAAATCCCTAACTGCAGGAAGAGTTTTTGCATGTGATCTAGACAATGATGCTATAAATAACGCAATAGTAAAACTTAAAAAATATGAAGATAAAATAACATACTTTCATAGTGATTATAAAAATTTAGTTTACAGCTTAAGAAACATTGGAATTAATTCAGTTGATGGAATTTTAATTGATTTAGGTGTCAGTTCATATCAA
Organism: Christensenellaceae bacterium; assembly: GCA_031288735.1. GTDB lineage: Bacteria > Bacillota > Clostridia > Christensenellales > DTU072 > JAITQU01. Next base: position 2,321 of record JAITQU010000250.1, on the reverse strand, counting down.
TTAGATTGCAGCGAACGAGGCTTTTCTTACTCGATAGATGCTAAATTAGATATGAGAATGAACAAGGACTCTGACTTTAGCGCATACAATGTAGTAAATGAGTATTCGCAAGATTTACTCACTGAGATATTTTTTAAATATGGCGAAGAGCGATACGCAAGAAAAATTGCAAGCGCAATCGTAGAGCTTCGACGACTAAAGCCTATCTCTACTACATTAGAACTATCACAGCTAATTATAAAGACGTATCCTAGAAATTTCAATGGTGGGCATCCAGCAAAAAGATGCTTTCAGGCAATTCGAATTGAGGTAAACGGTGAATTAGATGGTTTAGAGAACGCTATTTTTAGTTTAGTAGGGCTATTAAAAAGCGGTGGGCGAATGGTTACAATAGCATTTCATTCCTTAGAGGACAGGATAATAAAAACAGCATTCAAGGCTCTTGAATCTGAGTGCTTGTGCGACAAATCATTGCCACAATGCGTGTGTGGGAAAAAGAGAGAAATTACAATATTAACAAAAAAGCCGTTAACGGCTGGGAGCATGGAGTTAGCAATAAACAATCGCGCAGCGAGCGCAAAATTAAGAATAATCGAAAAATTGTAATGGTCTAGTAGATTGCGGAGGTCCCACATGTTAGTTACAAAAAGAAGTGATAGAGCACTGAGCTATAATTATGATTATGACAATAACCAACCAACTCCATATGACATGTTTGTAGAGGCAAAAAAAAGAAATACTGCTATCCAACAGACTCCGAGCTCTAGAAATTATGATAGCTTTGTTGCTAGACGGGACAGAAAGGACAAAAAGGAATCTATAAGACTGCGCAGAGCACTTTATGGTACCAATACAAGAGTGGATCAGGTAAGAGAGGAAACGAGAAGAGCACGAACTAATGCTCAAAATCTACGTGTCAATCCAGAGGACTACTCCCCACCACTCAGCCTTGGATTTAATCAGTATCCTTATTCAAATGACTACAGCAAGCCTTTTATAAATTATCAATTAAACACCCAGCCTGCAACTGAAAATCAGACCTTATATCGCTTTGCGCCATCTGAAAACAACTACAATTATCCTAAGGCATCTGATTATAGCGTTTCAAACAATATAAGTTATCAAAACGATGCGCGAAAGGCGATGGCCACAAAAAGACTTTTCCAGTCGGAAGCCATGGATACGAGTGCTACTAAGGTAACTCCATACTCAAACAGGGCCGTTGATGCTTCATCTTTAGATATTGGCAGATTAGGTCTTGAAACTGAAAGACGAATTGTAAATCAGCCAGAGCAGGCACCCCAACCTAATTGCACGTTTACTGAAAAAGCGGTGTCCGATGAACCACGCATGAATATTAATTTCTTTGGTACAAACGCTACTACGTTGTCACCTACAGATATGATGACGCCTAGGTACTATGACATTAAAAGAAGTGAATCTAACATGCCTGACATAGGAAGATATTATGAATACAAGGATTATCTATACGACCAGCTTAGCCATTGTGATCCTGCTGTTATATTGAGCGAGGCTGAATTTAATCAGTTAAAAAGTTTATCAAAGCATGGAGAAGTTCCTGATGACAAAATTTTTAATCGTAGAAACGTTACTAAAACTAATAGAAGTAATATAGATACTGATCAAGGTGAACCAAGAGCAAGAAGAATATCTAAAAATGGCATGATTTTTATTGCAGTTTATGTTCTAATTGTGCTAATTATTGCATCTATTATAATAGTCGTTAACAAAAAAACCACAAACGCCAATGCAACTGATGCAAAGAGTGCTAATACAAGCAATGGGATTGTTTCTCTAAACGTTGATGAAGATGAAGTAGATCAAGAGAACAATTGGTTTGATAAGATCGCAGATGGTATTTCAAACGGCTAAGGAAGGACACATTTAATTACTAAAAATCATACTCGATTTCAACAAATGAAAAGGTTGTTGGCAATAATATTGCTAATAACCTTTTTGTTTATAGCAATACTTGCAAGACTAATATATATAGGAATTGTGGATGGGCAAAAGTTATATACTCTTGCACTCGACCAATGGACTCGTGACGTGCCAATTACTGCAAGGCGGGGGAGTATATTTGATAGGAGCGGAATAGTCTTAGCAGATAGTTATAGTACCTATACGCTCTATGTTAGGCCGGTAGAGATAACGGATCATGAGAAAACCGCTAAAACTTTAGGAGAGCTTACAGGGCTTACCGAAAAGGAAATATCTAAGAAAATAATTAAGAAAAGCTCAGAAGTGTTAATTTCTAAAAACCTATCAAAGGAGGTAATGCTAAAAATACTCAAATCAGG
>JAITQU010000247.1 GCA_031288735.1 Christensenellaceae bacterium | reverse complement strand
CATCGGTATTGTCCAGTCTCTTACCGTTGTTGAAACTTGCACGTAGAACGCCAAGACAAGTAATAGATAAAAATAAGAGAGGTCTCTTATGAAAAGATAGCGCGTTATTATTAGTTTTAATGACCATTATGATTACAAGTAGCAGGGCGTTGTCGCTGTTATAAATATGTGTTATAGGAACGCAACGCAAGCAAAAACGCCTGAGTATATTCAAGTAGTAATGACGATAAAACATATTACTTTATAGGAATAGTGCTATATCTGTTAGCTATTCTGACAATACAAGCTAACTTCAAAAATTCAGTAGGCGAAAATGCTTTTTTCTATGATGCAACACACACCTTTGCAGGGATTAGTATTTCTCAAAACTAACAAATTGATGATTATAACTCAAAACTACAAAGCAGTCGCACAAAAGTTGTGTTCGACTCCTACTCTGCAAGTAGCAAAAGCTTTGAAAAGACCGCAACTCGGGAACAAATCTGCAAGCACTGTATGTGTATGGCAATCCATTGTATTGTATGACAAATTTACAATTTGCATTCAATATATCATCACATCTGGTTGATCTATACTTCAATCGTTTTTCTTTTAAAACGAACAGCACTAAAAACGCAATTAGTGTGACTGGAAGCGAATAAATTAATCCATCGATCCTACCACAACTAATATTAGTGCAGTTATGGCATATAGCGAAAGAATCAAAGAAAATGTTTCTATTAATGACGGTCAGCACGTAAATGTGGGTGCGATTGAATTGTGGAAAAGGGATAAGCTGGAGGTTCTGTTGCAAATGGCAATTTGTGAGATTGAATGGAGCTCCAGCTGACTTGGCTGGTAGTGGCGGTTGGTCGGAGCTGGTGTCGCAGGTCTTTTTATAGAAGCACGGGTTGCAATGTCTGATTATAAAATTGGTATGAGGATATTAGGATATGAAAAAAATCGTTTCGTTAATCTTAGCTTTGGTTATTCTTGTGGTAGCAAATGCCGCCACGTGTATTATGTTTGTGCAGATGAAGTTTCCAATTGAGGATGCTCCTGTTGAGGATACACCTGTAGCGAAAATACATAATGACACCGTTATTCCTTACTCAAATACAGCTAGACAGTCTCAAATTGCTTATGCTTCAACGGCATTTACACCAGTCCAGCAAACAATAACCGTTGTAGATAAATTAAGCGGCAATCCCATCAGTAATGCAATAGTGCGAATAGATGGTGTTCCCAGGTTTACTGATAGAGATGGGCAGATTTCTGTTACGATAAGCAAAGAATACGTTGAGTTGTATGTAGAAAAAAATGGCTATAATCCTTATATAGAAATAATGGATGTCCTAGGTGGAAACAAAACAGTTGTTTTGAAACGTCCCCAAGATGATATCGAAATCTATGCCGCCATGCTTTATTTCGACGGAATGGACTTTAACGTATTAACGCAGAGTGCATTTATTAACGAAGCTATTGAAGACCTCTATTATGCCGAGCTAAATGTGATGACGAATATTGTAGCAGATGAATACTATTTGCTCGTAAACGATGCGAAATGGGATTATTCTGAAAGCAATATTTTTTACGATATAAACTTCGGTTCCTTGAAACCTGGTGATAAAATTTCAGTTCAGGTGCTCTATTCTGGCATTTTATCGACGCCCGTTTCTACATTTATTGAGATTCAAGATGAAAACGATTTATATCCCGATGGCAATGGCGATTCGTTCGGCACAAGTCCTGGCATGAATAGTGAAAAAGTTATTGAGCCAAACTTCGAAAATAATGATTTAGGTATTTTCGGTGGATTTAACATCGACCTTGTTAAACTCCTTAAGATTAAAGACGCACTAAAACCAGGTGAAAAAAAATCAAATAAAGATGCCGCATTTTCGGTCAGTTACGATGCTAGAAGGGGAATTCTTAAGGTTACTGCAGGATATGCATATAGTAAATTTTTCAAAAACGATGATGACAAGGACCGCTACGATAAAGCGAAAAAAGCACTTCAAGACTACAGGGCAGAATCTGCCGAGTTATATAATGAAATTGACAGACTACAAACCCAGCTTCAAGAAGATGACAAACGGCTTCAGGAATTGCAGTCTAGGCAAAATGCGAGTCAGGCAGAGATAAATAGATATAAAAATCAGATTACAGGATTCCAACAGAGAATAGTAGAAATAAAAGAAGAAGGTAAAAAGAGCAGTAAATATTTGCGCTCCCAATGTACACAAAGACGTATTGAAATTGATAAAGTAGCTTCTTCTATGCGTCAGCGTGATAAGCATGTGCAAGAATTAATAAATCAAACAAACGCAGGAAAGCAAAGCGTTGATGATATGAAAAGAAGGCTTGATGCCATCCCTGATTTGATAAGAGACGTGAAAAACGAGTATGCACAAAACCAAAGGAGGGTCACTATTGATGTGGATATTTTGGGGGTTTTTGAATATAACATAAATAAGAAATCAGTTTCTAATTTTGCGGTAAATGCCACTGTCACCTTTAATTTCAAATTCAAAGGCACGTTTTTTGCTGGATACATTCCAATGTTTTATGAGGTTACTGTAAACCTCGAATTTGGCATAGAGGTAGAATTTTATGCGGAAAACGGTGTCTGGATAACTTGGGATAGCTTTTTAGAAAGGATGTTATTATATGGATCGGTCACACTTAGAGGAGAGGTGGGAGCAGGAGTAAACGATGTAACGAGCATATCACTATTCGCACAAGCGATGATAAAATTTTCTATCTATGCTTTTGCAAAGGATGATAGCGATGAAATGTATATAATAAATCCTGAAAATTACCTCGGCTTGGAGTTTGATTGGAAAATCGGCTTACGTGCGGAATTTTTAATTTGGTACTTTGAGTTTGTCGGTTATGGTGGATCTTTAGGCAAAGACCCCACACTTCCATTAAGTTTAAAGGCAACTTTTCAAAATTTGATGGTATCAGCAAAATTATCTAATCGTTATACTGAAAATGCGGGCATTGCTGAAAATGAAGTATTCACGTCCGTTTATAATGGCTCAAAGTCTAACTTGACAGCACTTGATGATGGAAGGTATATTTTAACATGGATAGAGGACTCATCTTTGCGGGACGAATATAACCGCACTATCCTTAAATATGCAATATTTAACAACGGCGTTTGGAGTCAGCCCAAAGCCGTCTTTGATGATGGTCGTGCCGATTTCTATCATGACACATATTTAGTTGGAAACAACTTATATGTAGCATGGCAGAAAAGCAATAGTTTGTTTAACTCAGACGATAATTATATCACAGTAGGCTCAGCAAGTGAAATTTATACGGCTCGGATAGATACAAACTCAGATACTGTTTTTGATGTCATTCGACAAACAAGCAATAGCGATTTGGATTTTGCTCCTCGCTTTGTGCAAAGAGAAATCGCATCCGACCCATTGGCAATTGTTTGGCAAAAAAATTCTCAAAATGATATTTTAGGATTAAGTGGGAAAAATTCAATTTACTATAAACAGCTTATCGGCAGTGCGACCACCGTCATATACCAAACAGAGCGTGGCATATCACGTTTGTCTGCTGCGTTCAAAATCGGCATAATAGCCGTTGCTTTTAGCGAGGATTATGGGTACGAAATGGTTGAGGATGAGTATTTCTCCCCAATAAGATTAGGGAAAATTGTATATGGCAAAACTACAAGCACCATTGACACAAATGGAGTATTCGGCACACAGTTTTTGTTGAGAGACGGCGAAATGACACTATTTATACACGACGGTAAAACCATAATATTTACCGATGATTTTGTAAACTTGTATCAATTTTCAGATCTAGCAGACAACATTGTCAGTAGTAGTTTCAGTATAGTAGAAACGGCCACAGGAATAGCCGTATTTTATGACAAGATGGGAATTGATGGACAGCAAGCATATGTATCTGTGTTTAATTCGGAGAGAAGGGAATGGACTTATGATA
>JAITQU010000066.1 GCA_031288735.1 Christensenellaceae bacterium | reverse complement strand
GTCACAATATAATCGCTTCAAACGTAGAAAAAGTTCATTAAAATAGCAATTTAAGATATTTGTTTTAGATTTAGCATCATAAACTAATAATTGTTGAGGTGTAAACAGCAACTATATAGATTGCAATCCTTGGTAATAGCGTTCAATTCCTTTACAGTGGTTCTAAATTTGTGATAAAATTAAATCAATCCAAACAGAAAACAGATTTAGGAGGAATGATATGCAATATTCACATGAAGTAGACCACATGGAATGCGTTAAAAAAGGCCCCAACCATGGACCTGCACCTATCCCACAAGAAGGGAAATGGATTCAAGCAAAGGAAATCAAGGATATTAGTGGACTCACACATGGGGTAGGCTGGTGCGCACCACAACAAGGCGCATGCAAACTTACTTTAAATATTAAAGATGGTATTATAAGAGAAGCACTAATTGAAACGATTGGTTGTTCAGGAATGACGCATTCAGCCGCCATGGCAGCGGAAATTCTTACGGGCAAGACAATACTAGAAGCGTTAAACACTGATTTAGTATGCGATGCTATAAACACTGCTATGCGTGAACTGTTTTTACAAATCGCATATGGACGTTCGCAGTCGGCGTTTTCTGAGGATGGATTACCTATAGGTGCTGGTTTAGAGGACTTAGGAAAAGGATTACGTAGTCAGATAGGCACTATGTACTCTACTGAGAGCAAGGGTGTACGATATCTTGAAATGGCAGAGGGTTATGTAACTCGTATAGGTCTTGATGAAGATGGCGAAGTTATAGGCTACGAGTTTGTTAGAATGGGTCAGATGATGGAACAAATTACAGTCAAAGGTGTAGACCCAACCGAAGCATATAAGAAATGTCTTGGGTCTTACGGCAGATTTAATGAGGCTGTTAAGAAAATCAATCCACGCATTCAATAGGAGGTTGAAAATATGGCAATTAGATTTGAAGGTTATGAACGACGCATTGAACAAATAACCGAATTCCTAAGCAATAATAAAATCGGCAGTTTAGAGGAAGCGCGAGACATTTGTCTTGCAAAAGGAATTGACGTGGAATCAATAGTGAGAGGTGTACAACCAATAGCATTTGATAATGCAGTTTGGGCATATACTATAGGTTGTGCATATGCAATTAAAAAGAAAATCAAAAAGGCAAGTCAGGCAGCAGAGGCAATCGGAGAAGGTCTTCAAGCATTTTGCATACCTGGATCGGTGGCTGATACGCGTAAAGTTGGTATAGGGCATGGTAATCTTGCTGCTAAATTACTTCGTGAAGAAACAAAATGCTTTGCTTTTGTTGCAGGTCACGAATCCTTTGCGGCCGCAGAAGGAGCTATAGGAATAGCGCGTTCTGCTAATCGAGTGAGAAAAGAGCCGTTAAGAGTTATTCTCAATGGGCTGGGTAAAGATGCTGCATATATCATAAGCAGAGTAAACGGATTTACCTATGTGCGCACACAATATAATCAGTATACAAACGAATTATCCGTTGTAACTGAAAAGGCATACAGTAACGGTGAAAAAGCAAAGGTTCGCTGTTATGGAGCTGATGATGTAAACGAAGGTGTTGCTATAATGATCAAAGAAGGCGTCGATGTTGGTATTACTGGCAACAGCACAAACCCAACCCGGTTTCAACACCCTGTAAGTGGGACTTATAAAAAGTGGGCAATTGAGAATGGAAAAACATATTTTTCAGTTGCTTCAGGTGGTGGGACCGGCAGAACTCTGCATCCTGACAATATGGCGGCTGGTCCAGCTTCGTATGGAATGACAGATATTTTAGGCAGAATGCACGGTGATGCTCAATTTGCAGGTTCAAGTTCGGTTCCTGCTCATGTTGAGATGATGGGTCTTATTGGAATGGGCAATAATCCTATGGTTGGCGCAACCGTTGCTGTTGCAGTTGCGGTTGAGGAAAAAAACAAATAACAAAGATTATTGAAGCTACGAAAAAGCGATTCTAAAAAAGACTGTTATCTTCGGGCAATGAAATTAACGGATAATCGGTGAATTCAAACACAATAAGCCAAATATTTTGTTTAAAGTGCTAGAGTTATTAATTTTTTGCTAAGTACTAACTTTAGTGTTACTACTGCACTACCTTTAAGAATTTACGTGATGTTTTTCAGTCTCTTTATTAACTTAGAAAAAATTTCAATACAAAGACAAACTTCGATACAAAATATTTTCAATTTAAATAAAAATATTTGATACCGAAAATACATATGAAAAACAAAGAATCAAGTGTGTAAAATTTAGGGAAATGGCAAATAACGTTGGGATCAAATTTTTGTTATTATAAGTCGTAGTTTACATCTAAACTAATGGAACATTAACAATCATCAAAGAGGTTAGTTAAAGGCAAAATGATTTAAAAAATCAACAACTTTTATTAGCATTTTAGTTGAATTGATGACTCTCGTTTTTACCATTACCCACACGAAATAGTGAAGCTCAAAAAACACACACAAATGTCTAATTCGTATAATCCTCCATTAAGGTTACTCCCATGTCGATAATGATTGGATGTTTTAGTTTGATCACGATGGTCGATTCATGCCAACCAATTACAAAAGCTGTTGTCTATTAGCAAAATTAAGTGGTCTCAAATGAAGATAGAACTCGATATAAGTAAGTCAAATCATCATTACTAGCATAAAGGATTTAGTCTAGGAAGCTATAAAATAATTAAAGACTAAATTTGCGACAGAGGAAATTATTCAATATTTTCTATTGATTTGAAACCTCACTAGGCTGATAACATTTTGAAAACCTGTTTCTACATTATTTAGTACGCTAAACATCACTTATTTTAGAAGTAAAAACAATGAGACTGGTACTCTACATCAG
>JAITQU010000166.1 GCA_031288735.1 Christensenellaceae bacterium | reverse complement strand
TATCGTAAATCTTGGTGTAAAACTCATCTTTCTTGACAGCTTTCGCTTTACGAAGGGTGGCGTTTTGGCTCTTTTGTGAAATTGAAAAATCTTGCATGGGTGGTAGGCTCCTTGGGTTGAAAACTATGCAGCAGATAGAATGCTTCTTGCTGCTTCAACTACAACGTTGGATGAATCTACAGTTCTATCAACAGCTTTCCTTAGAGACAAAGGAGTAAAGAATTCATTCATTATGCCAATATTTAGCAAAATACTTTCCCGTTGCTGTATCACGGTTGCGTTATCAAAAGCCTGTAATTCTTTGCAATTGATGTTAATGTCAGCGGCTTTTTTTAATGCACCTTTTAACTGAGCTTCCATAGACATGTTACCTATTGTCGGGTTGTTTACTAAAGACTCACTTTGTAAAATAAAAAATTCGTTCATCACTTCTGTGCTTATAAAATTATCAGTATCCAACACATAAGCACCAACCAATAAAATGCCAAATCCTTCCCTTGCAGGTTTATCTGCATTTTTATAATTTTCATTGAAATATGACACGCCTTCAATATTTCTTGAACAATACATTGAAACTAATTTTGACTCTAATGCACCACGAACAATACCGCTTATTTCAGACCTAGCAAGCTCTAATCCTTTGCTACCAGCTTTTTCCACGGCTTTGTCGTATACTCTTTCAATGTGCTTTTCTAAAACTTTACTAAAACCAGCATTTCTAACTAAATTTATAACCGTTGCTTTTTCGCCATCAATAGTTTCAGCTAATTTGTAATTTTGAAGTTCTATCAACTCTAACAAAGAAGCGTTCTGCTCTGAAGTGAAAGTGTTTTCATCTAAGAAAAGTTTTGAGCTTTTCTTGCCTCTCTCATATCCTGTAGAATAAGCATTCAGTGAATCGGCAAGTTCTATGCTGCCTTGCGTCACAAAAAGAGCTTTAAAATCTGAAAGGATATTTTTTGATTCAATAATTTCTTTTACATCGGCTGGTACATTTATCAAGTTTCTGCAATCTACAATGTCTTGTGAAACAGACTTCAAAACCTTGATATCTTCAATAAGAGTATTTATTTCTTTGTTGCTTCCAACACCAATTGACATAGCATTTACAGAAATTCCATCAAAACCTAAAGCAATGTATTTTTCAAACAATTGTGCAGCGTAAGCAGCTTCTTGAGAACTTAAAACACTATTAAAATCTACAGAAATTATTGCTTTCATTCCTTGCTTGTGTATAAACTGAATTGTGTTTTTTAATGAATTCTCGTAAGTTCCTTCTTTTGTAAAATCAAAATTCCCTTGGTCTAAACTCAATATTAACGATGTTGCACCTTGCTTTCTTTTTCCAAGAATTCCATTTTCTATAAACTGTTTTTCTGATAGCTTGTTTTTAGATACTTCATAAGTTTGATATGTTTCAACTTCACCAGCTTTAAATAATTGCTCAGCTTCAACGGACTGATTGATGCTTTCCAAAGTTTCTTCTCTTATTTCTGCATTAAAACTTACACATATACCATCATCACTCAATGGCTGACTTATGCCATCAAAATCAAAATTCTTAAAACCATTGTTAGAAGTGTTTGTAAAATCTATCATTGACACACCAATTGAAGGATCTATATTAAGACCAGATTTTAAGCCATAATTCGCATTTTTAATGTAATTTAACTCATTGAGCAAAACTGAATTTGTGTTTATGTCATTTGCAAAAGAGCTAACTGCTAATGCAAAAACTTTCTCGTCTGTAACAGCATTTTTTGCATTTAGATTTGCAGCTTTCAAATGTATTGTGTGAACTCCATAGTCATCCTCACTTATAAATACCTCATATTGATAAGTATTGCCTCCAAAATCAAAAACAATGTTGGTGGTAAGTTTAAAAGTGTTTACAGCATTAAAATTTTCAGATGATGGCTGAATTATTGCACTCGAGTACCCTGAAGACTTTAATGTTTTTGCCTTACCGTATAATGGAGAATTTATATCTACCTTATCTTGCAAAATGGCTCCATGTTCAAATGAAGCTATTAGTCTTAAGTCTTTACCCTCAATTACCTTCGTATTTGAAGAAATCGCTCCCGCATTTGCAGCAGCAGAGCGCAATTTTTCAACAGCATTTGTTAAAGAACTTGAATTTATCGTGGGAGCTACCATAGCTCCTAACGAAAAAGGAACAGCCGTTGATAATGAAGCACTCGTTGCTATACCAGCTGGCGACACAACAAAACCCGGGAACATAGAAAGCATTGTGTTAGCACCTGGAACAACCTGACCATACAGCATAGCTAAATCTTCCAACCTCGCATCACTGTCTGCAAACACATCGCCATAAGATACAATAAATTCTTCTAACGCTGGCAAGTTCTCATGTATAAAATTTTTCAATGAACCTTTAGGAGCATCATCAAAACTTTTATGCCTTAATTCATGACGCAACACAGTTTCAAGGTATTTTAGCTGTTCGTTTTTGAGTTTTCCTGTGTCTTTATCTAAAAATAATGCAGAAAACAGCTTTGCATTTACATGTATTTTGCTGTCGTCAGAATTAAATTCCATAACTGTATCTAATTCCATTGATTCGCCAAGAACTATTATATCTTTGATGGCAGCTTGCAAATCTTGAGGTAAAGCTGAAAACACCTCGTTTAGTTGTTCAGCTGTTAAATTATTGTAAAAATTGCCAGCTTTTACCGCTTCAACCGATGTATTTATCAATGCGGCTTGCTCCTGTTGATTTTGCGAAAATAATGTTAAATTTTTTGCTATTTCACTGATAGCTGCAATTGGCATACTGCTTGCACTCACAGCTTCGCTGGCTGCCAGTTTAGCTATATCTGAAACTTCCAAACTAGCAGATGCAGACTTTGTATGACTTATAAATGCTGGTAATTGCACTTGTTTCATGTCACCGGTTCCTGTAAAAAGACTCGCATTACGATTGCCTGCAATGTTTCCACCTATAGCACTTATTTCGTCAGATTCAAGATATGTTGGGTAATTCTCTTTTGGACCTACATAAAGTTTTACACCTCGTTGCACAATTGCAGGTATTTGATCAACAGTAACTGCTCGTGCACTGAGATTGGTAAGCCGCACAACTACATTTCCAGAGTTTAATGCCTCGGTAAAATATTCCACTTGGTGCTTTTGTTCCAGAGTAAGAGTAGCCGTAATCGTTTTTGACATTTGCGTCTGCTGCGTTGTATTTCCCAAATCGTCTTCGTCTTGGACATTGTCTGTATTGTCTGTACCACTAACCAGATCAGTCGCAAAATCTGCAATAGAAGAAGAAGTACCCATAGACATAAAAGACGCTGATGTACTGACAGCAGATGCTGCTGAAAAATTTATAACATTTTTAAATTCAGGATTTACTTTATCACCATCAGCTTTACTAAACTGATCATTGGTTTTGAGCGAAGGAAAAATTTCTTGCAGTGTACCAGTTGCATTAGGCTTTACAGCTTCTTTCGCCAATAACGCTTGCTCTGCCTTGATTCTATTGTTGGCTTCACTAGGATCAAACTCGTTAGTCGTTGTGGAATGGCGCCTGCTTCTATTCGCACTAGAAAATGAACTTTGTATACCTGTCAAATCTACTTTATTTGCATTCACATCAGATGAGCTAATGTACTTTGGCTTATTCTTTTGGTTTGGAACAAATGCAGTAGGTGCGAAAAACTCATTAATTCTATAGGCTGTCATCTCGTTTCGTGTATAATCAGCAGTTGGTAATCCATCACCTTTGTCTATTAGTGGCTCTCTGTCATAATAGCCTTTAAGTCGTGAAAGAAACGCTGTATCAAATTCAACTTGCAAATTGCGTTGATTGGTCAGAAAACCTGAATAAGTTTGTTCTGAAAGCATCCATGAGGCAGCATTGTTGCCTAAAACTTTTACAATTTCTGCACAATTTATAGTATATCCTGCTGGTAATGTTGATTTATTTGCAACTAAACTTTCGTTAATAAAACTTTCCACTGCACTTTCATCATCAATTAAATATTTGCCACTTGAATTTTTTAAAAATAAAGACTTATAAAAGCACTGCTGCATCTTATATTCTTCAGCTTGGACAGCATCGCTAATTTGCTTTAATTGCGTTTTGTAGACTGGTGTACCTTTTGTAAGTTTATTCAGATCCGCTTTCATAGTAACAATTTTTGAATTGTTAGCAATATATTTTGCATACATAGCTTTGTAAAAGCTGGTTTCCAAAACAGTTAGCATAATGTACATAGGTACAATGTGTTCGGAAGCACTAGCCATATTGTTGTATGGCCAGTGCATAAATTCTCTTATATTAAACTTTGTAGCTACCTTCTGTTTTCCCCCACTTGGTGTCGTTTTTCTTTGACCGTATATATCCTTATATCTTTTAGTGCTTATAGATGTAAACTTAGAATATATTCCTTTTTGTAGTTGCTCTATTTTTTCATACTGCAAAGCTATTGAATTTGCCCGTCGAACTACAGATCTATCCAAATTATTCGATACGGATAAAACATTGGCTTTCTGCTTCCTAGATAACTCCAAATGAAATTTTAGTGAACCTTTTATATTGTAATACCCGGGCTGACCGGAAATATTGCTTTTGATTACCTTATCGATAGCTTCTATATCTTTATCTTCTAACTCTTCTAAATCAACAGAATCTTTTTTTGCACTAAGATTTCCGTTACCAGAAACATCAGAAGGATAAGTACGCCTGATATAGTTGTATATTTTCACATCTTTATTATATTTATCCAGTTCTTTATTATACGCTAACATAGCAGTATTATAATTTTCATCGCTCCTTCCTACGTTTGACGGTTCCACCGGCCTATCTAACCTCAGCTTTGTGATTATCTGGCTTTCATGAATATACTTATCATAGAAAGCCGTATCATGTGCTTCAACCGCATTATTTATGAGTGCGTATGTGTGATTTAGGTTATTGTTGCCGGCTTTATTCATTTCAAGAGTATCCATTTTACGCTTTATTATTTGAGCGTTTGACGTTATTGACGAAATATTTCCTCCATTGTATCTAAACGTTATGCTACCTTCAGTCTCATCCCATTGGTCAAATAATCCGAGATAACGACCTTTTGCACCGCTATTTTTATAACTCTCATCTATAGCTACAGAATTTGATTGATAAGAATTATCGTGTCTGTCGTTGTGTCCCAACCCAAACGATAAAGTTAATGGTTTGTAGGTAGTAAGCGTCCCGTCGTCCCCGACAAACTTGAACTTATCATTACCATCAATTATTTCACCCTTGTAATAATCAATATTACCTTCTTCGTTAACTTTGGCAAGCTCATAATTATATTCTTGGGCACTTATTATTCTGCCATCTTGATTTTTTTGAGATTTGGAAAACATTCTGCCTTGATTTCTTACCGTGTCGTCCAATTCCATTTTCTTTTTATCTTCTTCTTTATCTAATAGCGCCACCATAGAAAAACTTATGGAAGAACCTCCCGTATTCGCATCGTATTTAATTCTAGGCATAATCCCGCAACGAATACCATTACTATGTGTAGTAGCAAGTATTGGAACAATCACGGTTTTTGTTCCAGTAACTGTTACAAACGACTGCGTATCTTTATCCCAAACTTGTACTGGTCCGCCTTCTATTGCTACCTGCACATTCACAGTTTTTGTCTTTGTTTTATCTGTTTCTGACATCATAACTCTGTAATATAGTTCATAGATATGCTGAACTGTAACTCCGGCTGGAAACCCAAAAGTAATACCTAACGCAAGCTCCAAAAAGTCTTTATCTGCATCAGACATAGTGTCATGAGTTATTCCTGCTTTTTCAAGCTCTTTCATTCTGCGTATAATTTCATGCTCCAAAGCTATTCCACCAAGCGGTTTAGTGGGATCATTAAAATTATCTTGGTTATTATTGTATTGATAAGAAGAATTCATACCTCTAGTGAAAAAAGATTCTATTCCGCTGCTCATTTTCATAGGCTCCGTGCTTAAGTCAAAAGTAATTTGACCTACAGCTATACTATCAGAATCCTGTTGCATTTGTTGAAACGCCAATAATGCAGTACGCGTGCTATCAAAAATATCACTTTTGTTGCTAACATCAATTTGGTTTTCATTGTTATCAGCATTGTTAGACTTACCATCTGCACCTAAACCATTATATGTTATGCTTTTAAGGTAAAGCGGATCTATTCCATTTTGAACTCTAACACCTGATAGCTTGCTATTACTGAATTTATCATTTGCAAACTGCACCCCAGCAGAGCTATGCAAAACGGCACTACTATTAAACCATGTCGTAAATTCATTTATATATTCTTCTGGCACCTCAACGCTCAATGTTGTAGATATTTTGTTTTCTTCTGTTGCTTCTGTTACATTTTCTTTACCCCTAATTTTGCTCATAAACTCATTTACAAGATACTGCGCTTCAGCAGCTCTGCCAGCAGGGACTTTAACGTTTACTCTAATTAACTTCGATGGCGGCCTGTTCTCTTTAAAAGTAAGTATTATCTCGCCATCTATATTTTTCTTAATGAAACTCTTATCAAAAGCAATTTGTTTTATAGATTCTATTTCGCGCTGATTAGCACCAATATCAAAATTAGGAGACGTTCCATACAAACTCTTATTCGTAAAAGAAACTTTCTGTACAGTTTCAGTGTTGTCATCCGCATCTGATGGCTTTAAATTATCCACTATTTTATGTTCAAACGAAATATTATCAAGAACTGCTCTTTTGCGAACAGTTTCAGCATTAAAGGTTTTTGTATTTGTTGTATCATCTACCGTTTCATTTATAATTTTTCCTTTACCCTCTTTTGAAAAAGCACTTGCAAACCTATCATCACCGTTCATTAACATATAAAGATTTTCATAAAAATTTGAAATATCGGCTGGTGCAAGATCAACGCTTATCTCATAAAACATTTTCCCTTTATCTGCAACTGTGTTCAAAGTTGCATTGTTTTGCCTAAGATCTGCATTAAAACCTGACTGAATGCTAGCGGCCAATTCGTTCAGTATGTTATTTGCTTTCCAATTATCACCTTTTTCATAAGGAAGTCTAAATTTTACTTTTACTTTTTGTTCGACATTTTTGTAGTAAATATTTTCAACAACATCTCTTTTTGTGAGGTCCACCTTAATAACTGCTTGTTTTGTTGCACTTGTAGCAGTAGTATCGGCGGCGGCTATTATATTGTCTTCTTGCAAAACTGTGGCATCGTCTACGGCATATTCATCAAAATATGCATCAGGGTCTGCTTGTGAACTTTTTGTCCTAATCCTATTTACCCACTTTTCTGATAGAATGCTATTGACTATATTGTTTATCATTACGCTAATTTGCCCTGTAATTTGTTCGCTATTTTCACTAGAAAAACCTGTTGTTGTATTGCTAATTTCAATATTCATTTTGCTTTTATCAAAAGTAGCAGTTATAACAAGATTTTTTTCATCAACAATTACATTGCTTGCCTTTAATTCTTCGCGAATGCTATCTGTTATCGCATTTATTAATGATCGGTTTTTCTTGTTTTTTGTTATATCTGATCTGAGTCTGTGACTTTCAAGTAAAATTTTTGCATCAGCAGGTTTATCGTTTTCAAGAATATTAAAGTCAAAATTATACGACCTATCCCTTGGAGTATCTACATCTTCGACCATATTTACGCTTATTTTAGTTTTTTCTTTACCAGATTTCGTTCGCTTTTCTTTAGTCATCTGATCGTTAACGCTAGTTTCCATATCAGCGAAAAAAGTATCTATGTTTTTAGACTTGCTATTATAATTTGAAACTTTAAAGCTATGAACATCAGAATAATCTAAATCTTGCACAGGCTCAACTTGAGAACCAAGTGTTGATATATTTCCTGAATTATCCACCACTAAAAACAAAACCCCACCAGAAATCAAATTGTTTGCAGGTGTCGATGCTTCGTTAATCTTTGCGGTTAAATTAGCAGCTGATAGCTTTGTTAAATCTCCATACAGTTTAACTTCAAATTTCCGACCACCTGTTACTTTTTCTTCTAAAAATACAGTGTACTCTTCTCTTTTGTGTTTTGGATCTAAATCAGGCAATTGCATCACTTTATTCTTTTTATCATTTCCTTTTTGCCAACGAAATTTACTATCTTTATTGGCAATAGCCTCATCTATTGTTTTGTTTAAAGTTTGAACATTTGGGGTTGTCGGTACAATTGATGATTTATACTCATTAATTGTGTTTATTGTCATAGGGTTTTTTTCTAAAAGATGTTGTCTCATTTTGCTTACTTCATCTTCGTTTTTGCCTTCAAAATGCACTTTTAATGTAACATCTGTAGACCGATCTATATCCGTATACCCAAATTTAAGAACAACACTAGCGATTAAATCTCCTCCTATAGGAGTACCGTTTCTTATAATTTTCTTTGGGGTTCTTATGGCGTCTGACCATGTTTCAAAATCAAGCGTATTTCCAAAATCCTGACGCACTTTTTTTCCAATTTTGATCTTTGGATTGCCGCCGCCATCATCGCCATAATCAAAGCCGGTTAAAGATATTGTAGAATTTGTGCTATCTGTAATTTTAAAATCTGACGGGGTTGTTTTATTATCAAGATTTTGTAACTGTAAAGTTACGTAGTCTTTAAAATTCTTTATTTGATTGCGGTCCACTCTAAAGTTATAGCGTGTTTTAGTGTTGTCTTGTTGAAATTTTATACCAGAAAAATTTTTACTTATTTTTCCAACAAAATTATTAATTAGTTCAGGATTATTTGTAATGCTTGAAAAATTCAACTCCACATCTATGTGAGAGTTAAGCTCAAATACTTCCAAATTCTCAACAATGTCTATTTTGCTCACATTAGTGCTGCCTGATGATAGCTGGCTACAAAGCTCATTGATATCTGTAACTGTATTGCTTCCGCCAATATGTACTTGTATTGCATTTGCTTCACCTTGCACTCTTTTTACTTGTATAATGTCTGGGTTAGACACAGAATTCTTACAATTTGCTCGTAAATGAGCTTGATATCTGTCAATTTCTGTATTTGTTAAGTTTTTATTTAAACTTATTTTTATTCCAATTTGACTACTGCGCTTCACAGATTCAGGTGTTTGTGTCATGCGTCTGCTAAACAAATTAGAAATTGCAACCGGCATGTTGTTGGAATTGTCGCTATTAGCTCTAAACGAATCTATTACAATAGAGCGAGTGTATGTGTTGTTGTTTGCACCTTTTTTACCACCTCTGTTTACTGTAATGTTTTGATATATTCCATTTTTACCAACTGTAAAATATATATCTGTATTTCCTTTTCCATAACCTTCTTTCTTGTAAAGTTCATACAATTCCTCACCTTTTACTTTACTTAAATCTCCATAAACCATAAGTGTCATCAATTCTTTGGTTTTTGTTGCAGTGTCGATTTTTTCAATAGATATTTCTTGATATGGCTTATTCGCTTCATCTTGCTTTGTACCTTTAGCTATTTGCATTTTAAAGCTTATGTTTTGGTTTTGCTCAAGACCAAGTTTTTTCTTAAAAACATCATTTGATAATGCTTCATTGTCGCTTACTAAACCCGTCACCTTATCAGGTCTGCCTTTAGTTTCAGTTCCTGTGGTTCCAGTAGATGCAGTCATAGAACCAATATCTTGCACGGATGATTTTACAACGTCATCTATAGTGTTTTGACTTTTCACACCACCTGTAACATTTACCCTAAAAGACACCACAGGTGCAACAGCAGACGGTGCTTTAGCTTTTATTTTTAATGTCTTTTTAATATTTTCATCGAACTTAGTAGATTCATTACCGAAATCTTTAATTCTATCGCCTATAGTCTTAAATGCAGTCAAATCTGCACCTTGAATACTGCTATCGCCACGATCTTTATTTGTATCAGAATTCACGTTATTGCCCAATTCTACCGCTTGTGCACCAGAAGTGTTTATATATCTGCCAGTCCAAACGCCATCAGCACCAATTTCCATAGTTACAGCCGATTCAGAAAAACCATAAAAACCTTTCACGCCACCAAGTAAATCTTTTAATACCCTTGTAAAACATGCAGTCTCTACATAACCTTTCACCTCAAATGTATAAGTATTATTTCTTGGTTGACCCGCCAGCAGACTTTGATTTGCTAATTTATTCTTCTGTACGGCTTCTTCTAGTGTCGAACGTATATCTATTAATGACATATTCATCTTTGCGTACTCAATCATCTGAGCAGAACCTGGATCAACATTAGCAGGATCAGGAGCAGGAGTTTTTAAAAGTTCGTCTATATATGTGATAAGTGTCGTAATACTTGCACCTGTTTCATCGTAATCTTCTAGCTCAACAACTATAGACTTGCTAGCAGGTTCAATAGAAAATATCTCTACTATTTCCGTACTAGTCACAAACACTGTATCAGATAACAATACTGACAATTCTTGCAATTGAGCAATTCCTAAACCTTTTTTTATTTTTAAAGTTCCACCTTTCATATCACCATCATAAGATATAACAAAAAAATCATCAGCCGATGAATTAGATGTTAAAATGCCTCGCTCTACAAAAAATGTCTCCACAATATTTTGCACACCACTTACAGCAGCCACACTTTCACTACCAAAAGCTATGTTTGCTTCACAACTAAAACGGTTTACGTTTACAGATTTCAAGTCATCGCCAAATTTCAAAATACCTTTTGGATCATTTCCTAATTTTAAAATACGCGCCGCCGCATCCGCAGCTCCATCAGTAGCAAACTCACTATTGTCAATAGGATTACCGTTTCCGTCAAATTTAGATTTAAAAATATCATCCCAAGTACCTTGTCTTTCAATTTCCGTATTGTTATTGTAGGCAGCACGTACAACTTGTTCCGCATTAAGCATTTCTGTAGGATCTGTTCCTGGAACTGCCCGGTACTTTCTATTGATAGTTACAACACCACCAGCTATTCCTACAGGACCTGGCTTGTTTTCAATTACTTCCAAATTTTCGATGACATTTATGTTTTTTATAGCCTCAAAATTTGCAACTATGCTATCGCAAAAATTATTAATATCTATAACTTTACTTTTTGTGATGTCACTTCCAGTAGCAATAACAAAATTCACTTTAAATACCGTAGTATCAGCCGTTTTTTCAAATGTGATATTAGCTCCTGTATAAAATTTTGATTTGTTATCTTGTAGGTATTTTTGATATTTTGCGATTTCGTCATCTGTTAAAGCTCTGTCAAAAGCAATTTCTACGCCTAGCTGACCTCCACGCATTGTAAGGTTTTGACGATCGCCAACATAAGATTCAAAAGATGAGACAATTTGGTTTACCATATTTGTAGAATAAGAACTTTTTGCTCTAAAAGACTCTACAGTGCAAGAACGCACATATTGCTTGCTAGCAGGAACAGCCAAGTCATCATAACTTACTGCAATATCTTCACATGCACCATTTTGATTAACTGTCAAACTTATATTCGTTACAGTTCTATTTTGGTTATATTGATTGTAAACAGCAAGTACTGCGTCTGGGGTTAGTTGTTGTAAATCTCCATACAGTCTAATGGTTGTAACTTCCATTTTATTGTTTTTAACGTTCTTTTTTTGAATTTTAACCTCTTGGTATTGTCTCCCATGCTCATCGGTTTTTATCTCTAATACACTGATATCAAAATTATGCACATCAAAAGCGAATTCAACTTGATATTCTATCATTTTATTTAGCTCGTCCATATCTGCTGTACCATCGGCTATTGATTTTTGTTTGTCTGCAATAAATTCGTCTTGACGTTTTAGTTTTTCACTTAAATCGTCCATATCTACACCAGCATCTACTAATCTTTGGTTTTCTGCATCGCTTAATTTTTGTTTTAATGCCGTAGAAAATGCCGACGCGATGTTGTCTGTCAGTTTTATGGGTTCTGTCAGTTTTGCAGATCTTGTATCTGATCTATAGTTTACAGCAACATTTTTATACTCACCATTTTTATCAACTACCAAATGCACATTCACTTCATCACTATTGTTGTCATTTGCCTTATAAAGATGCACTATATCCTCTTCTTTCACTTTGCTTAAATCTCCATAAAATCTAAATATCATTTCCGTTGTTTTGTTGGCCCTGACATCTTTCTTTTGAATTGTAATGCTCTGATACTGCCTACCAGGTCCATCTTTTTTTATCGCTTTGTCTATATTGGCAGAAAAAGTTACATCAGCATCAGTATTGCCAAAACTTTGTTTTAAATAATCATTTGTCAATATGTTTTTGTTTGTTATCGTACCTGTCGCAAACGTAGGTCTTATGTCATAGTGATGTACAGAAACATTTTGATACGTTCCGTTACCATCAACTGTAAAACGTATTGACGTATTACCTTTCCCATGACCATTCCTTTTGTAAAGTTCGCATAAATCACTGTGATTTACCTTGCTTAATTTTCCGTATACCATAAGCGTCACCACTTCTTTGGTATTTGTTGTAGTGTCTGTTTTTTCAATCAATATCACTTTGTATTGTTTATCATATTTATCTTTCTTTACGTCATCTGTTTGTACATTAAATGTTATGCTCGGGTCTGCTTCAAACCCAAGATTTTTCTTAAAATAATCAGCCGCAGCTTCTGTGTCTATAGTTACAGTGTCTGTCACAAGAGTAGGACGACCGTCTACGTCTGCGCCAAGAGCAGCTGTCATAGAGCCAATATCTTGTGAAAACAAATTAACAGCTCTGTTTACGACATCTTGATTATGCATACCGGCACTAACATTTACACTAAAAGACACCATAGGCGACACAGACGGTGCTTTGACCTTTATACTTAATGTTTTTTTAATGTTTTCGTTGAAACGAGTATTTTGATTGCCGAAATTTCCAACAGCATCACCTATCGCAGCAAAATCTGATGTAGCACCAGTATTGGGATAGCGTGCATCAGTATCCATATTCTGATTTTCACTTATCGACACATTTTGTGCACCAGCCGAACTTTTGTACCTGCCAGTCCAAATACCATCATCTCCAATTTCTCTAGATACCGTAGCTTGCGAAAAACCTTCAAAACCTTCCATTCCACCAAACAAATCTTCTACTATATTTGAAAAAATTTCAGTCTCTAAATAACCTTTTACCTCAAATTTATATGTATTATTTTCCACATATGCAGCAGCGTTAGCAGCGGCATCTTGAATTGCCTGTGCTCTTTGAGCTGCTTTAGCTTTTTCAGTTTCTTCTAACATTAAATATATGTGGTTTAATGCCAATCTTTCATCAACTTGCTTTTTATACTGCGACATCTCCCTCATATACTGGTCCATCTGTAACCTATACTGACGCATATTCTGCATTTCAGTAGAGTTAGCATCCATCATACCAGTATTTTGCTGTATAGCTTTCGAAAGATTATCTATAACTAATTGTAAAGCGTCTATGGAATTCTGTAAAGTGTTTATGTGGTTTTGCAAAACGTTTAACGACAGCGGCAGAGCATCTAAACTCTTCTTTACGTATGCTTTAAGCGTTGCAATAGTAGCACCCGTATTATCGTAATCTTCCAAATTAAGAACTATCGACTTGGTAGCTGGCTTAACTATTATATTCTCTTCTATTGCAGTTTCTTTTACAGTCGCTTCTTTTGCTATTGACAGCACTAAACCATGTATTTGCTTGACATTAAGACCCTTCTTTATGTTTACTACACCACCGCTCATATCATCATTGTAAAGTATCTCAACATAATCACTGGCAGATTCACCGGGTTTTAAAATACCTTTGCTTTTGAGAAAATCGTTAACAATAGATTGCACATCTGCACCGCCAATCAAATCATCAACAAATATTACGTTTGCTTCAAAACCTGCACTCTCAATGCCATCGGATTTTAAAACACCACTCTCAAGACCTGTTGCTTCTTTTATAGATACTACTTTGGCTATCGACAGCTCTAAATCTTGCATTTGCTTGGCATTAAACACCTTCTTTATGTTTACTACGCCACTTTTAGCATCAGCATTGTAAATTACCTCAACATAATCGCTGGACGACTCACCTTGTTTTAAAATATTTGCACCGCGGGTTGCAAAAAAATCATCTACAACAGTTTGCACATTTATATCAACACCTAAATCGTTGGCAAATGTTATTCTTGTTCCAAAACCTATGCTCTCTATACCTCCAGCAAAGCTATTCTCAAGAACTAATGGACTGGTACCACTGCTCAATGCAGACATGTAATCAGACATATCTTTAGCTGCATCGTTAATTTTCTCATTTCCGTTATCGTCGATAATGGTATCCCAAGCAGCACTATCTTTTTGCTCATCGTTTTTAAATTTATTGTAGTTGGATATAAAAACCGACGCATTGCGTCTCTCTACATTATCTGCACCAGGTGCTGAATGATATTTTCTATTAAACTTTACAGTACCTGCAGACACAGGTGGAATAGCAAGTGCTTTTCTAACCACTTCCACATTTTCAGTGATATTTATGTTTTTTATACCACTAAAATTTGAGACAATGTTATCGCAGAAATTATTAATATTTTTAACTTTGCTGTTTGCAATATCACTTCCAGTAGCAATAACAAATTTAACTTTAAGTATTCTAGGATTAGCTGTTCTTTCAAGCACAATATCAGCACCAGAATAAAAATTTGCTTTATTGTTTTGTAGATACGCTTGATAATTTAAAAAATCAGTATCCATTAAATCTTTATCAAAAACAATTTCTATATCTGTCTGATCTTTACGTAATACCTCACTGCTTGCACCCACATATCCTTTAAAAGCTGAAACAATTTTACCTGCCATGTCTTTAGAAGAAGTTCTATTTGCTCTAAACGAATCTACTGTACAAGAACGAACATAACTATTTTTGCTAACAGAAGTTGCTACCCCAATGGGCTTTATTATGATGTTCTCGCAATTTCCAGCTTGATTAACTGTCAAATGTATATTCACTATGTTTTTATCTTTGTTTTGATTGTAGATACTAGCTATTTCGCCTGCTTTCAATTGACCCAGATTTCCGTATGCTCTAATAGTCGCTATTTCAACTTTTTTAGTTATAGAATTTTTCTTTTTAATTGAAATCTCTTGATAATCTCTACCGTATTCATCTTTTGTCACTTGCGATACCTCATTATCAAAGCTTATGCTGCTATCAAAATCACCCATATTCCTTTGTAATTCTCTCAAAAATGCTGTGTCTATCGTTCCTGAGATATTAGTAGGTCTAATATCTAATGATGTTGTCGCAGCGTTTTTGCACTCACCATTTTGATCAACAGTCAAATGCACTCTAATTTCACCGTTATCATTATCATAGATTTTATAAAGTTTAGCTATATCTGCCTCACTTATTTTGCTTAAATCGCCATAAAACCTAAAAGACATTTGTGTTATTTTATTAGTTCCTACATCTTTTTTCTGAATTGTAACATCCTGGTATTGTCTACTAAAATTATCTTTTTTGATCATTGTGTCTATTTTGGTAGTAAAAGTTATGTTTGGGTCAGTAATACTGAGTTCTTGTTTTAAATAATCACTCGTTAATATATTATTGTTTGCTATAATACTTGTAACAAGCGTTGGTCTAGCATCCGGCTGATATATCGCAATATTTTGGTAAATTCCCTTATCATTAACAGTAAGACGTATATTTGTATTTCCTTTTCCATGTCCACTTCTTTTGTAAAGTTCGTACAATTCCACACCTTTTACTTTGCTCAAATCTCCATAGACCATAAATGTCACCAACTCTTTACTATCTGTTGTTCCGTCGGTCTTTTCAATCAATATTTCTTGATATTCTTTATCGAATTTATCTTTTTTTATGCCTCCAGTTATTTGCATTGCAAAGGTTATGTCCTGATCTGCTACAAACCCAAGTTTTTGCTTAAAATAGTTACTATCCAATATCTCATCATCGCTTACTGAACCAGTCGCAGAAGCTGGTCTTCCGTCACTTAATTCTGTTCCATCATCGCCAACAAATGCTGTCATAGAACTAATATCTTGCGAAAACGAATCTGCAGCTGCATTTATAATGTTTTGACTCTGCTCATCACCTATAACGTTTACCCTAAATGTCACAAGAGGTGCCATAGCAGCCGGCGCTTTGGTTTTTATCTTTACTGTTTTTTTCATATTTTCATTGAATTTAGTAGCCGCTTTACCAAATTCTTCAATACTATCGCCTATTGCACTAAATTCGGCTAAGTTAGTGCCACTTGTACTTCCAGTGTCGTTATATTCAGTTCCAGTATCAAGATTCTCATTATTGCTTAAATTCACTTCTTGAGCACTAGCAGAACTCGCATACCTGCCAGTCCAAACGCCGTCGTCTCCAAATTCCATAAGTACCGATGCTTGTGAAAAACCATAAAAACCTTCCACGCCGCCAAGCAATTCTTTTAGTATTCCAGACAAAACTGCAGATTCTAAATAACCTTTCACCTCAAAAGTGTACACATTGTTTATTTTTGCAGCTGCACTTGCACTTAATGCAGCGAGTATATTGTTTAATGTATTTATCTCATCAGGATTGGTTGTTTCGGTCAAACGTTTATTTATATATGCAGTGAGAGTTGTTATAGTTGACCCTGTGTCATCATAATCTTCTAATTCAACAACTATTGATTTGCTAGCGGGTTTAATGGTAATCAGCTCTTCAATTTCAGTTTTTTCTATAGATACACTCTCTGCCAAAAGCATTGCTAATTCATGAATTTGCTTGATATCTAAACCCTTTTTTATGTTTATTTTTCCACCTTTTGTGCTATCGTCATAATCTATTTCAAAATAATCGCTGACAATTTCATTAGGTTTTAAAATATTTTTATCTTTGAAAAAATTATCCAAAATATTTTGTGCATCGTTTACATGTGTACCCGTTTCATCTTCAAATGTTATGTTTGCTCCAAAACTCGATCTCTCAACACCTCCAGACCCTAAAACACCACTACCACCCAAACTAGAAATACGAGCCGACACGTCACTAACTGCATCATTAACAAGAACATTTCCACTATCGTCAATAACAGTACCCCAAGCTCCTTGTATTTGCGTATTCATTCTTCCATCGTTGACACTTCGTATAGCACTTTCAGCATTAGCGGTTTCTAGGTTATCTAAACCTGCCGCTGCTTGATAGGTTCTGTTAATGATTACGATGCCACCAGTTGGCGTTTTGTTAACCGGACCTTGAGGAATATTTTTCATAGTCCAAGGCGACCTCTGAGAATTATTGAACGAACGCATTGTGTTATATTCAAAAGTTAAACGAGTATTTACTCCAAAAGCAGCCTTAATTTCTGTTCCTTTTAAAACTCTGTCTGAATACATCATTTTATTATTCCAACCAAAATCAAAAAACCCATACCAAAAATTCTTCACTTGTTCTAATTCAGCACTACCAGCAACATCAGAAGTGTTTAAAAGGTTCATTCTGTCTTTGATGAGCTTTACTAAATGTTCTTCATTAGA
Source organism: Christensenellaceae bacterium (assembly GCA_031288735.1). GTDB lineage: Bacteria > Bacillota > Clostridia > Christensenellales > DTU072 > JAITQU01. The sequence goes on along the minus strand of JAITQU010000166.1, from coordinate 697 downwards.
AACATCTATACCATCAATTTTAGATTGTGCTATCCAGTTTTCCATCATCATAATTCTGTGTGTACTTATAATTTGAGCTGCAGATTTTAATTTAGTGCCATCATTTAAATAAAGCTTTGTCTCTACAACTTTTCCATTAACTATGCGTTTTGTGTTTAGCTTATGGCTAACATTTCTACCAGCCTCGTTTTTAGCTTGAACTCTGTAATAATATTGACCAGTAGCAACGTCAAAATCTTTTTCAACATCAATATAAGTACCATCATTCAAACCACTGTCTTTTGCATAACTTTGTAAAAAATATTTTATTTCATTGTGTTGGAGTTCTTCTGTTGCGGGTTCATTAACTGTAAGGTCTTCTAGTTCCATAGATTTACCGCTGTTATAACTTGAAAGCAAATTATCCGCAAATTCTTTATGCAAACCGTTTGGATACACGCCACCATGTATTTCTGAAAATTTTTCTTTATTGCTTTTTTGCCGCCAATAAATACACAATTCCACAATTATGTACGCCAGCAAGAGAATTGCTGCCACCAATGCACTTATCCATGAAATAGACAAAGCTACAACTGCTCCCAGACCACTCCAAACAAAAAGTGTGATTACAGACAGCAATGCAGATAATAATACTGCTATTATTACAGCTCCAGTAACTATTTTGCGAGCTGAGATCGGAAGAGCGTCGTGTAGGGAA
>JAITQU010000135.1 GCA_031288735.1 Christensenellaceae bacterium | reverse complement strand
CCTGCCTTGTGGAAAACAATTGCAGATTTAGGAAGACCTTTAAGGAGTAAGAGCGGAACAGAGTATTATGATGCACTCGTAGAATCTGCTAAAGCTATTACGTCTCCGGATCTGCGTTTCGCCATTTTAATTGAAGTTGGAAATCTTGCTGCAACAAGCGGGAGTGATATTGCTTTTCAAAAAGCTAGGAGCTCTTTATTTGAAACAATAAATAGTATAAATCAAAATGTTGCACTGACAGGATTAAAAAATCAAATGCTGTCATATTGTTTTATAGAAAAAGATAAGTATATCCCAGATCATATGGAATGTTGGAACAACAGAGGCTCATTGGTAATTTTAATAAATCTTGCTTCTGGTATAAAGGGAGGAGATAAAGCGTTAAGAAAAGAAGTGGCTATCCTATGTCGTGTTCTTTTAGAAAAATTGGAAGAATTTAAATCAAAATCCTAGAATAGTGTTCTAACTTTCAATAAGTATAATTTGTTGTTATGAAGCAACTGTTTCTTGGTCGTTATTTGATAGTAATTGTTCGTATAGGGATTTTACTTTATGACGAGAGGTGGATGCAGTTATGTATTTAAAGAAGTTATTTTGCTCCTTGCTGTTCTTTGTTTGCTTATATAGCTTTAGCATGGATAGCGACTCTGAGGAAGATTATTTATCATTGATTGGTAAAGATGTAGCCAAGTTTTCGCACACTGCAGCTATTCCTACTGCAAATCTACTATTAGAAAAAGGGAAAACACAATGGTCAGATGGATCATTAAATATTTTCCCATTCAATGCTGGGCAGGGAAATTTTATACTGCTAAGGTGTTGCAATCAAATTATGGTCTTAGATGTGGGAACGCAAGCTCCTGGTTTTTCTGGAAGAGGCGCGTTTGATGAAGGTAAATCTCCATCAAGCTGGGATGAATTTTTAGTAAAAAATAATGATATTTTAAATGAGATATTTTCAGGAGCTAAAATAAGTGCCGTGCTTGTAACGCATCCAGACTCAGATCACTATGATTGGCTCGGTGGATTATTTGCTTTTGCTGTAGAAAAAAATAAAAACCAATTAAATGAAGTGAGCTTTTTCTTTGGAGGATATGGAAAAGATTTTGACTACTGCACGGCAATAGCAACAAAGCAGTGTGCTGATTGTTTTTTTTACATTAGGGAATTTTCTCCAGATTCTACTTTCAAAAAAACATTAGGAACACAGAGCAAAATATTAGATAGAAAAAAATACGATAGTGCTAGAGATACTTGGGTAAGGTGGGTGTTACATAGAATCGAAGATCCTGGTTGCAATAGCGGATATGACAATGATGAGATAGAACGCAACTTGAGTCTCATTATGGGTGCTAATGTTTCTATTTTGAGTCCTATACCTATTGTACGCACCGCGGCAGACAACAATTCAAATAGCTTGGTAGTATCTATTAATAAAGGCAGTGGAACTGTTCTTTTTACCGGTGATGCTACTGGAAATACTTTAGATTTAATACTGGGTGATACAAAAAGTCCTGATCGAAATATAAGAGCTGTTAGCCTTAGGAACAGAAATTTATTAAGAATGGTTAATTTTTTAATCGCTCCGCACCATGGATCAGAAACAGAAGGATCGCCTTTTTGGTTGTCTCAAATAATAAAACTGAGTTCGAATAGCTTTGTTGGAACAATATTTTGTGCCCCATATGTTTCTCAATTTCAACATCCAGATAGATATATTGATACGGTAGCTTTCCCAGCATCGGCAAAATCGTGGCGACATGAAATAGGATATTATAGGGAAGATAAGAAAAGACATAAAATAACTGACAATTCCATCTTCATTACTTCATTTGCAAAATATGGAACATATTGGCTGAATTTATCGAGAAATGGCATGTTCATGTTTTCTGGTGAATCTGGTGAATTAGAGCAGCTCGTATCTGAAAGAGGCTGGAGTATGCATACAGATCGCTTGCTAAATTTAGGGAATGAAGGCAATTTTGATGTGTTTTTACCTATAGCCTTGCATAATCCCCAGGAATTATCAGTGCGCAATGCAAGAGGAGAAACTCCTTTTCTACAGCTTTTAAGAGAAGAATCAGATGTGTTGTTATCATCAAGTAGCAGTTCTTCAAGTAATTCAACATCTTCAACTTCAATAAATAAAGAATTTATAGAATATATGTTAATTGTTGCACTATTTAAAGCGGATAATGAATCTTATGAATATCCTAAAGACTTGCTGAATACTATATTAAAAGATGACCAAGTGTTGCACTATTTATATAGTCAGTTTCGGATAAAAAATATGACTTTTGTAGAATCATTACGTTTTTTGTTTAGAAGAGATGAATTAACTCAAGAAGATTTTAAAACGTTACGGTCTTTAACAGACCCATTAAGCGTAAGTATACTTTCTTTATCTGGCTTGCTATCGCCAGTGTAAAGCAGCAGATTCTCTCCCATTGATCATTTTCCTGTATCAAGTACTTTTTTCGCCCCTTCAAGAGTGAAGTGCAACGGAGGTAAGATTTAGAATTAGAGTAGGTTACAAATTAGAAGTTGTAATCATAATCTATTGAAAAGAGTCATGAGACGAAGTTAATCTCGATTTTGTATAAAACGCCCATTCACACATGAAGTGCAACATTGCCACACGTTCCGGTAGCAAAAGAGTCATGTCCGTGGATAATCTCATCCGGTGTTTTGTACTTTAACACCTTCCGCGGTCGATTATTCAAC
>JAITQU010000114.1 GCA_031288735.1 Christensenellaceae bacterium | reverse complement strand
GGAGAGGTGCATACAGATAAGGGAAGGGCAGATGCAATATTAAAGAAGGAAGATAAAGTGATAGTAGTAGAGATAAAGTATGGTGAGAATAAGCAAGCAAAGAAGATGTTGCAGGAAGGAATGAGGCAGATAAGTGATAAGAAATATTATGAGAAGTATATGGGACAAGAAGTGAGTTTGTTGGCAGTGGCCTTTGGTAAGGATAAGGAAATAGCTTGTAAGTTTGAAAGTGTAAACGAGTAGTTGTGAGCAATAATTTTAAATATCGCCATTATAAGCTTTTATCAAAATATTTTTTAAATCTTCCATTAAAGGATACACAGGATTTGCCCCTGTACATTGATCATCAAAAGCTTGGTCTACCAAATTGTCCAAACTATTATAAAAGGACTTTTCTTCAATGCCATACTCTTTTATAGAGACAGGTAAGCCAATATCTTTCTTTAATTTAGTTACAGCCTTTATTAACAATTCAACTTTATCATCATCATTTTTCCCGCCAAGACCTAACTCATCTGCAATTTGTCCATATTTTGCTTTTGCGTTTGGAAATTTATACTGAGGAAAAATTGCTTGTTTTTTTGGACGGTCAGTAGCATTATATCTTATTACTTGATTTATAACCAAAGCATTACAAACGCCATGAGGAATATTAAACGCTGCACCTAACTTGTGCGCTAGTGAATGAGAAACTCCTAAAAAAGCGTTTGCAAAAGCCATGCCAGCAAGTGTTGAAGCATAGTGCATTTTTTCTCTTGCAATTGGGTCATTTATGCCCTGCTCATACGAGCGTGGTAGATACCTAAATATCAATTTTACAGCTTCTAAAGCAGGTGAGTTTGTAAAGTTTGTTGCAAGAACAGAAACATATGCTTCTATAGAGTGAGTTAAAGCATCTATTCCCGATGCAGCACATAAACTTTTAGGCATAGAATCAACAAAATTTGGGTCTATTATTGCCATGTTTGGTGTTAACGCATAATCTGCTATTGGATATTTTATGTGAGTCAAATCTTCAGTAATAACAGCAAAAGGTGTAACTTCAGATCCTGTGCCAGAAGTTGTTGGAACTGCAACCATTTGCGACTTGTTTCCTAATGCAGAAATATTGCAAATCCTTTTTCTAATATCCATAAACCTCATTGCAATATCTTGAAAGTCAGTATATGGATTTTCGTACATTAACCACATGATTTTTGCAGCATCTATTGGAGACCCTCCGCCAAATGCAATAATGACATCAGGCTGATACACTTTAATCATTACTAAAGCTTCATTTATAGTACTAAGAGTAGGGTCTGCTTTAACATCAAAAAAGATTTGATAGTCAACATTTATCTCTTCCAAAACTCTTGTAATATTATAAACTGCTCCTGAATCAAATAGAAACCTGTCAGTAACTATAAATGCACGTTTTTTGCCAGCAAGCTCACGCAAAGCTAAATCTGTTGCACCTCTTTTAAAATAGATTTTTGGAGGCACCCTAAACCACAACATGTTTTCGCGTCTTTGAGCAACAGTTTTATAATTTAATAAATGTCTTACTCCAACATTTTCACTCACAGCATTACCTCCCCAAGAACCGCAACCAAGAGTAAGTGACGGCTCTAGTTTAAAGTTATATAAATCGCCTATGCCACCTTGAGATGAAGGAGTATTTATTAACACACGACCTGTATGCAATTTTTTTGCAAAAATATCAATTCTATTTTGCTTTCTTTCATCAGTATATAAAACAGACGTGTGGCCTGCCCCGCCTAGTTCTACAAGTTTATAAGCTTTTTCTATTGCATCCTCAAAATTTTTAGCTTTATAAATGGCAATAACTGGAGATAACTTTTCGTAGGCAAAAGCTTCATTTAAACTTATTTCTGAAACTTCCCCTGCAAGAATTTTTACATATTTAGGCACTTTTATACCTGACAACTGAGCAATTTTATATGCACATTGGCCAACTATTTGAGAATTCAATTTACCATTAACAATCATAGTTTGTGCAACTTTAGTTTTTTCGTTCTTATTTAAAATATATGCGCCTCTAAGAACCAACTCATCAATAACTTTTTTATAAACATCCTTTACAATTATTATTGATTGCTCTGAAGCGCAAATCATGCCATTATCAAAAGTTTTAGACATTAAAATAGAAGAAACTGCCATTTGTATATCTGCAGTCTCATCAATAATTGCAGGAGTATTTCCTGGACCTACACCTAAAGCTGGTTTACCAGAAGAATATGCAGCTCTTACCATCGAAGGGCCACCTGTTGCAAGCACTGTAGCAACATTCTGGGCTGTAATAAGCAAATTTGTAAGTTCTAAAGAAGGTACGTCTATCCAGCCTATAATATCCTCTGGAGCGCCAGCTTTAATAGCAGCATTTAAAACAATTTTTGCAGCTTCTATAGTAGATTTTTTAGCCCTCGGATGAGGAGAAAAGATTATGCCATTTCTTGTTTTTAATATTATAAGAGATTTAAAAATTGCAGTTGAAGTCGGGTTAGTTGTTGGAATAATACCTGCTATGACACCTACAGGGTCTGCTACTATTTTAATACCGTTTGGCTCGTCTTCCATTATTATGCCACAAGTTAAAGCATCTTTATGTTTATTATAAATATATTCGCTAGCAAAATGATTTTTTATAACTTTATCTTCAATAATGCCCATACCAGTTTCTTCTACAGCAATTTTAGCAAGATAAATTCTTGCTTTATTTGCGGCAATTGCTGCGGCTTTAAAAATAGAATCAACACGATCTTGAGTAAACGTAGCATAAGTTTCTTGTGCTTTCTTTACACGGGAAATAAGTTTTTTTAAAGATTTAGGATTGTTTATAAATGGTTTTCCCTCATCCGGGCTAGGAGTAACACTTTTAACAATTTTTTTATTTTTTGTTTTGGCCATTTTAACTCCTATCGGATATTAATATAAAAGTTTCTTTAAACTCTCTAATATTAAAATATTAATTAATTATATATTTTTTGTTTTAAAAATGTAATACATTGTAGAATATCACAAATATTGGACTTATTTTCAGAAATCAAAGCCAAAGAATAAAGAAGAGGCGTTTGATAATTTAGAGTCTTATGATATCTTTTGGTATTGTACCACAAAAGCCATTCTTTAATCTTCTTATTTGCTATATCGCAATCACTTATGCAATCTTGGTTTTTATATATAAACTGTTCTTTTATCGTTCTATTAAACCGTTCTATATACGCATTACTCTTTGGTCTTTTTAGGTAATTCCAATAATGCTTCAACTTTTGCTTTTGAAAATATCTATGTTCATATCTTTAAAATTCACTTCCATTGTCTGTCTGTATTGTCTTTATTTTAAATGGATATTCCTTTTGCAATTGCTTAAAAAACTCTTCGGTATTTTTACTGTTTAATCTTTTATACTGCTTACTAAAAGCTATCTTTCCTTTTACATCTATTGCGTTTATTAAATATAGTTTTTTCTCTTCTATTTCCAAATGCACACTGCCTACTTGTAATATATCTACTGTTATTTAAAAATCAAAATAGGACTGGCAATATGAGGAAAAAGCCTTAGAAAATAAAAAGGATTAAAAAAGACAGTTTGTTAAAAGTGAATGCCTTTTAGCATGGTGTTTTTGACAAAATTCCCTAAAACCGGTCAAATCAGGTTTTAGTTCCCTTATTATTCTTCCTATGCTTTGCCGTTGACGTTGCTTTTATCCTTCTATCATTACAATACTCACCCAAATGTACCTTGATTTCATCTTGATGGATGTTGTCATATTCTAACCGATACTTCTTTTAAAATCTTTGACATCTTCCAACCAAACTACTTTTTGCAAACTCTTTAATGCGTTTTTGGGCCTTAATCCATAGAACTTCTGTAATATCATATTGAACCCTGAAATCTACAAAAGACCCAAAAGCACCTTTTGCTTCATTTTATCATTTTAGTCCAATATGTCTTTGATATTTTAAATACAATCGCCCGCAAAACGCATGAAAATATTTATCGATGAAAGTTAAACCACCACTATGCCATCTTCATTAAGGGGAGAGTAAACGGTCACGACGACAATAAGATTTTATCATTACTTTCATGTGTACTATCCTACTTGTACACTTAACTCAAAGCACTTATAAAAGTTTATAAAATTCCGCATATACACCGTTTTTTAAAAGCAATTCATCATGAGTACCTTCTTCAGCTATTTCCCCATCGGAAAGAACCAGAATTTTTTGTGCGTTCTTGATTGTTGAAAGTCTGTGTGCAATAACAATAGTGGTACGATTTTTAGTTAAATTTTCAAGTGATTCCTTTATACATCTTTCACTCTCATTATCAAGGCTAGAAGTAGCTTCATCGAAAATTAAAATCGGTGGATTTTTTAGAAACACTCTTGCAATTGAAAGCCTTTGCTTTTGTCCACCAGATAACTTCAGTCCTTTTGAACCGACATATGTATCATAACCATCTGGAAAATTCATTATAAAATCATGAGCATATGCATGTTTAGCTGCTTTTATCACTTCATCTCTAGTAGCTTCAGGCTTACCGTATTTAATATTTTCCATTATAGTTCCAGAAAACAAATACAGTTCCTGTTGAACAATTCCAATGTTTTTACGCAAACTCTTAATTTGGATATCTTTAATGTCAATTCCATCAATTGTAATTTTACCTTCTAAAACATCATAAAATCTTGGGATCAAACTACAAACCGTAGATTTTCCAACACCTGATGAACCTACCAAAGCTATGTACTCACCAGATTTTATGTTAAGATTAAAGTTTTTTAAAATATTTTTACCTGTAGCCTCGTATTTAAATGTAACATTTTGAAATGAGATAGCACCGCTAAAACTTTCAAATTCAAGAGCATCAGGTTTATCAGTAATTTCTGATTTAGTCTCTAAAATTTCAATAAATCTATTGTATCCTGCAATCGATTGGCCCATATTTTCACAAAGACCCAGACACGAAAATAAAGGTTCTATTAAAATGAATTCATAAAGTATAAAAGTCATCAAATCCGCAAGCGGTAAGATATCATTCAAAATCAAAACAGCACCCGTAATAACAATTAAGGGGCTGTATAAAGAAACTAATGTAAACATTCCTGCAAAACCCCAACCTGTGATTTTTAATGCTTCTTTTTTGCTACCCACAAAATTTTCATTAGCATTTTTAAATTTCTTTATCTCTAAGCTTTCATTTGCAAAAGATTTAACAACACGTATTCCAGAAAGGCTGTCTTCAATTTGCGAGTTTATTTCTGCTTGTACGCTAAAAAGCTTCTTAAAAGAGTGGGAAAGTTTCGGCATAAACCGAGATATATGAAAGCATGTAGTAGGAACAAGTACAGCTGCTATTATTGCAAGCCTCCAGTTAATTGTGCAGAACACTATGAGGACTCCTGAAAATCTAGTAATCAATATTAAAATTTGTTCTGGAAAACGGTGCAAAAGATCAGTAATATTAAATAGGTCAGTTGTAATCCTGGATATTAGTTCTCCAACTTTTCTGTTGTCATAAAACTTGTACGAAAATTTTTGATAAGCTATAAAAATTTCATTACGCATATCATTTTCTATTTTTGCACCCATAATATGTCCATAATAAAGTATGTAGTAATTACACCCATATAATATTGTCAATAAAAATAATATTACAACCGACAACACAAGAATTTTTTGAAAAGCAATATTCCTATCTAAAAAAACAACTTCATTTGTTATATATCTTAAAATGATCGGTATAATTATAGTAATAATTGAAGCCATAGCAGCAAAAAACAAATCAAAAAAAAGTAACTTCTTGTAGGGCTTGTAGTATGAGATAAGCCTTTTTAATTTGTTATACTTCAAGCTACTTACTCCTTTCTCAATAATTTAACAGATCACTTTCAACCAAAATAATTACCAGCAAACACCATTTTCAATCAATGTTTCCCGATTTTTGTATATAATTCCATATAAAGTCATCCTTAACAATAGGCATAAAATAATCCATAATTTCACGATCACTCAAAGATTTATATTTAGTATGAAGTCTAGAACATGCCCATGCGACCTCATTACAGATACACTGATATAAATATACTCGCCATTCACCGCTGGGGTAGTAACGCAAAAAGTAAGCATATAACTCTTTTATTATCTTAATTATATCACAGCTTCTTGAAGGCACAAACCCATTTATCAAACTCTCCGAATGCTGATAATATGTATAAAAAAGTTCTGGAATTATTACAATAGAACTTTCAAATAGAAGCTGGAGATTATAGCTCAAATCTTCTCCTAAATTTAATTCTGTATCAAATCTTCTTTCTTTTACCAATTCTGTTTGATATAACTTCCCCCAGGTCGAATCAATACAATCGATATTTCTTAACTTAATAAATTCACATAAAGGCAACTGTTTTGAAGGAAAAAATTTTTCACAATTATACTTACATTTCTCAATTAATGTCTCATTCATATCCACCGTATTGTGTCCGTAAATACACAACTGAGCTTTATACTGAGTAATCTTTTGCAAACATATTTCACATGTTTTATGTTCAATCCAATCATCTGAATCTACAAACATAGTATATTCTCCGCGAACAAATTCTAACCCAAGATTTCTTGCAGATGAAACACCTCCATGTTTTTTATTTATTAATCTAATTCTAGAATCTGTTTTCTCCCAGCTAGTACATTTTTGCAAACTATTATCTTTTGATTCATCATTTAGCAATAAAATTTCAAGATTATCATATGTTTGCTCGACAATGCTTTTAACGCATCTATCTATATATTTCTCTGCATTGTAAACTGGAATAATTATACTTATCATTATACATCTCGATCGTACAGTGTTTTACAAAAATAATTTAAATAAGTGTTCCCATAATCTCCTGAAAGTTCCTTTGATATTGTTTTGTAAGACCACTGTTCGTCAGATAATAAAAAATCATTATTATCCTTTATAGTATTAATTATCGCTAATTTTAAAGTTTTAAGTCTATTTTTTACACTAAAGATTTGCTCTTTAGCGAGTATGTCACCAAGAATATTATCAATATCATTATCTTCGGTGTTTAAAATTTTTTCTGCTAAAAATCTGCTCATGTGTGGTAAGTTTACTTTGTTATCATTAGTTACTATTGGAGAAATTGAATTATAGCATAGACCTGTTTTTTTCAAATCGAGATTTGTCAGTTCGGGAGCAATCCAATAGCAATCTTCTTTTTTTCCGAAAAAACATTCTTCATTATCAAATGCAGATACGCCAATAAGTTTATTACCTTTAACCTTAATTCGGTAATTAGACGGGTTGTGGTCATGCTCACCAGTAATTGAGTCTAAAATTTGCAAATTCGTCAATTCAAGTTGAAATTTAGGAGAAATCTCTAATTCCATAGTGTAAAGCTCAGAAACATATACGCCATCTGCTTCATCTGTCAAAATTCCGAATTTTTCGCTATAATCTGTCAGAAGTTTTACTGGTTCTGTTTTTACAATTACATCTTCAATACCGAGATGTTGTGCAAGTTTATATGTTCCTAGTGACTTCATAGCTCGTGTTGTTTGAAATGTTCCTTCTTCAATATTAAAAGAATATTGCCTAGTATAGAATTCTCGTGATGAATATGAAAAAAAATCTTTTGAACTGATTTTTGATTTTTCGAAAATATGATTGTTTATTCCCAAAAAACCACTATCTACTTCACCCCTTACGTGTTTTGACACGTTAGATTTTTTATCCCATAAAAATCCCATATTAACAAATTTTTCGAAATTGCTCTCATCCGATAAAGTGTCCAATATAAGCTGCCTATTTTCTGACAAAACGTCATGTAAACATTCACAAAAATAATCATTAACAATTCTTTGTACTTCAAAATGCAGATCTACTTTTTTTTTGCATTCTTTAAAATATTTTTTATAGATACCGTAATTTATTATTCTAACATTACTACCTGCACCATCCTTTGCCCAAGAAATATCTTTACCTTTAACATCTACAAATTGTGTAGGCTCAAAAGCGTACACACTAGACATTATTAATTGATTAACTGATAGCAGGCACATAAATAATGCAACTGTTTTTTTAAACTTCATTTCAAATCACACTCCTCTTCGTACTTATAACCATTTACGGAACTATCAAATTTAACAATGAAAATTTTAAAATCCGATTTAAGCTATGAAAGTTTAGATACAACTCTAAATGATTTTTAAATAAAAATCTAACTATATCTTTGTTCTGATTCGACACTCTATGTTCATTTGAGCTGCTAATTTTTTACAAGTTTCAATTTTTTCAGAATCTATGACATCTACTACAGTAAATAAGACATTAGGAATATACTTTTTACAGTCTTGAGCAAATTGCAACATTGCATCAAAAGAACCAAGACCAAAACGAGGGTTAGATATGGAAAGATATTCTTCTTTGGTAGGTGCATTCAAACTTATAGAAATTGTGTCAATTAACCCTTCCATCTCTTTAGCGGTGGAGCAACCGTAGATTAAGTCACTTAACCCATTTGTATTGAGACGAATAGGGATGCAATAATTTTTTTTAATGAATTTAGCAACATCAAGAACTGTTTCCAGACATTCCGTGGGTTCACCGTATCCACAAAAAACAACCTCGTAATAACCAGTCGGGTCAGCAGTAACGATATCTTGTGTAATTTCCTCCAGAGACGGCTCCTTTTGTAGCCATAAGCTTTCACCTTGGTTAATACCATCGCTTGATTTCCGTACGCAAAACACACAATTACAAGAACAACGATTAGTAACATTGATGTAAAGCCCATTGTCAACACGGTATACGTAGTAATCTGACATAAAAATCGCTCCCGATTATATGTTCTTGTTTTTTCAAACTTTAATACTACCAATTTGTATTATATTATAATTTTAAGTCTTAAAATAAGTAGGGGTGTTTGTTTTTTAATTAGACAAAATAAATCCGGATTCCGCAAGTATAATTAAAATCAAAGTGGTCGCAGTTAATGTTTGATGATACGTTATTTTTGTCGAATACATGGAATATAATTCATTTGCGATTTCTTTCGTTGTCCGTATAGCATCAATTTTTTCCCACACCACATTTAGGTATTCTTCTAAGCATATATTGAGCGGAAAAAATGAATGTTGTTTTGCTTGTTTGATTAGCTCATGAATATTTTTTGATAAAAGTTTTCCACTCTTTTGAGGACAATCTTCTAAAAGTGAGTTTGGAAGAAAAGAGATTACACCTGTGCTACAGTCTTTGAGTGACTGTTTCAGTTGGATTCCCAAAGAATTCACAGTGCAATGAAATGCAGTACCAGGTAAGGGCGTATACGCAGATGCATATGTGGTAAAAACAAAAGGATTAACATTCCAATTTTTCTTCAAATATGAAGTTGTACCTAAAGTTTCTTGAAATAGATTTGCCTGATTTCGATATCCTGTATAGGTTTCGCCTGGAACCAAATACATAATCAATGGACGTGCGTCAATATTGAATTTAGAAATACGGCTGGAAAGAAGTGGAATATCATAAATCGTATATGTTTTTTTCAAGTATTGGAGTACTTCAGGTATTAAACTTTCAATACCAATTTCTATAACTCGCATCCCAGATTCTTGAAGCAGTTCTACTTCTTCATCAGCTAGCGCGAGAAAGGCTTTAACTGATGTTATAAAACAAAATTTAATATCAAGTTTACGACGTTTGATTTCTTGACACAAAGAGCGTAAAAAAGATCTGTTTAATAGCAAGTCATCATCTTGAAAGTGAAAATGGTGCACACTATATTTCATAACTATAAACTCTATCTCATTTACCACACTACCCACAGTACGAAATCGAAGTTTTCTACGCCATGTCAGTTTAGAACTACAAAACGGACAATCATTAACGCACCCGCGAGAAGCCATAATTGGAAGAGCTTTTTCATTACTGTTTTGTATATGAATACTGGTTTTATACGTGGAGTCTGATGGCAATAGCGAAAAATCAGGAAAATTTAATACTTTTAAATCAATTAATTCTCTCTGACGCGTACGGATCACACTACCTTCACTAAAAAAGGCAATTCCATCTACCGAGCTAGGATCTTCCCCTTTTATTAATATTTTCAATAAATTGGTTACAGTTGCCTCCCCTTCACCAATTACACAATAATCTGCCCCGGCCCTAAGACATTCTTCAGGTAATGCCGTAACATGTGGACCCCCCATGATAATAGTAGTTTTAGAACTTTGACGAATCCATTTGATTAATTCATATGCATAGCCGCTTCCAATGGATAATGTAGAGATCAGTATAAAATCATAATTTTTCTGCCTTGTTTGTTCTGCAACCATTTTAGGAGCTTCTCGTGTCACGTGAGCATCTATCAAATCGATTAGTGCATTTTGAACATAATCCTTTATATAGCCAACTAAATATAAAACTCCTAATGGCTCCTCTATTTCCATATCTTCTTGCATAGCCGTACGAACTATCAGTATTTTCAGTATAATTCCTCCACTTGTTCAAATAGTTTCATTTAAAATGTTTTTATTTTTTGATAGCTTCTATTAAAAATAATGGTGTTGGCGTATGCGTGTACACTTCTAATGAAGTATGAACACGGTTTCCAACTGTGCTATCTAAAGTAACGTTTGCACCTAAAGACTCTAGGAAACTACAATCCCAATCCGGACGTTTTACACGCGATAATGGACGTATGCTTATATGATCAAAAAATAATTCTCGCTCTTTCTCATACGTTTCATGAACTTTGCCCACTTGTGCATGGTAATCTTCTAAAAATTCATCGATTTTCGCTTTTTCTTCGGTATCAAATAAAAAATGAAACCAATTTGCATCAAAAACCAGAAGTGTTCCATTTTGTCGAAGCACACGTATCCATTCACTGTAAGCCAACTCTGGCTCTGCTAGCGAATATGCCATATTTCGGCAAACAACAAAATCAAAAGATGCATCTGAAAAACTCAACTGCGCAGCATCCATTTGCAGTAGCGTACAAGAAACTGCTCGCTTTTTAGTATTTTTTTCTGCTTCCCTCAGCATAGATGCGGAAAAATCAATTCCTGTAACTCGGTGACCTTGTTCACCCAGTATCATGGGAAAAAATCCTGGACCAGTACCAACATCTAAAATATCAAGAGGTAAATTTTTGTCCATATATTCACTAAACAGTTTTACCCAAGCATTACGGTGAAAATCATCCATTTGACTTTCTATATCCGAACTGTACCCATGCGCATAGTGATCCCAATTTAAATTATGCGATTTAATTTGCTCCATACCTCGCCTCTCCTTTCTCTTTTAAGAATTTGAGCATTATGTAAGCATTGCTTTCCAAACTGTGTCATTAAGTCTCGCCCACTGTGCAAGTATTCTGACAAGCATACGCACATCCTTTTCGCTGCGGATATCATAGTTTCTAAATTCTGGTATATTCAAGTACAAATCTACCTGTTTATGAGTAAGTCCATGTGGGTTCCACTGTTTTTTTGCAGTTTCTATATCTTCTTTGTTCAGTGGATCAAACAGTAAAATATTACGTAGAAGTGGTTCTTTTTTTGAATATTTTTCTGAATTTTTTAGTTCTATTCTCATACCATTAAAATATACAATAAAAATACATTTGCGCAATGCAAAGTTGATACATTCCTCAAAAAGATCTATGATGGGTTCACCTTTATCATTGAGTGATGTATTGCAAATAAGAGGTATCCCCGTTGCTTCATAAAAAGCCAAAATAGCATCATATAGACGAGGATTGTTCTCTTGTTTTATGGACTGGAGTCTAACCGACCTATCCAGATGCAGTGCTGCCACGACCTGTTTTGCTTTTTCTGCTTTTACTTTACTTGTACAAAGCATATAAGGCGATGAGAATGCATTTTCAAACCAATTGTGTTGCTCTTGATCCAAAACAATTGGAGCGACAGGTCGCCACCATTCCCGCTGTTTGACCTCATTGAGTCGATCTTTTGTTTTATGAGTACGTGGATCTCCCAAAATACTACGTGCACCAAGAGCTCTCGGACCAATCTCAGCAGCACCATCGAACCAAATAAGAGGAGATGATGTTAAATCTACTACAAATTTTTCTCGATCAAATGTACTGACAGAATGGATATAACACCCCCACATGTTGGTTAATTCAGAAATCGTACGGCGATCTTCACATCCATAATAGGCATTTTCTAAACGAAACTGGAATGTCTCCATTTGTGCATAAAACTCAAACAGACCCATGCCCAACGCAATCCCGCTATCGCTCACACATGGACAAGTTTGAAAACTTTGAAAACCAAATTTTTTCATTAAATGACTATTTGCCGGACAATTTAGTGCAAATCCGCCGGACATGCTCAAAATTACTTCAGACGGATCAAGATTATACTGCTTTACCGCCTTTGCAACAATATCTTCTAAAATATTAAACGATGCTCGTTGAATAACTTTTATTATGATGCCGATTTGGTTATCTTCCAGAGAAAACCGTGGATCATACTCTAAAATCTCATCAGCACTTAACATCCTAGTTACCTCGATTATTTTTTTCAGCCAGCGATAAGCGGCATCAAATCCTTTTCCATTTAAAACAATAGGCGCCTTTGCAGCAAGACTCTTTTCATTGGGTAGATGAGAAGTTACGGCACTACCCAGAGCCATCATTGACCCCTCTTCCATACCAAGTTCAAATCGCGCTAAACTCCAAAAAGCACCCGGAGATGGAACTTCAAAATAGGAAATACCCCCTCGGTCAACAAACGCACCCCAGTAAAATTGTTTTTCCCTTGCACCTTGATCTATAACGTTATCTGGCCCTCCGTCTAAAGCTAAAGCTAAAATTTTCTTTTTATAAAAAGTTTCACTATCAGTTAGCATACCAGAAAACAAATGACATAAACTGTGTAACGGGCATGGATTTTCGGAATTATAGTAAGAAATTTGTCCTACCAGTTCTAAACCTGGTGTGCCCCAAACAGCTTGCATATCTTTAAGCGAAAGTCCAAATGAAAGCAACATTGTATTGATTGCAGTACATGCTTGCTCTTGAGAATAGAAAGATAAATCGTGTTTTTTTAACCCTGATATTCTCTCAAATTCCCAATAACGTATAAGACGAATTTTTTCACCATCTTTTTTCCAGAGAGCCATACTTTGGTCATGACGTAAAGATAGTCGATACAAATGTCCCAGCGAATCAATATGTGTATATGTAGAAAGGTAATATCCATCATCCATAGTTCATTCTCCTATACTTTCTAAAATATGTGTTGCAGCAAGGTATTCTAACTCAATACATTTTTCCATCCTTTCAGCAATTCCAGCAATCAATTTTTCGGTTCTTTTTTTATCATCCAGATAAGCAAGTTTAGTAAAACACTGCCCTGTTGTTGCCCACAATTTGCCCGCTTCATCTAAGCATTTTGCGCTTTTATTCAACATTTGAGCCTGCTGACCTACATGCTTTGCAACGTATCGCAAAAATTCTCCGTGATTAACTCTGCTATGATGAATATATTTTATTTGATAAAACAATTCATAAGAATATTTATCATTTTGCTGTCTAATTTCCGAAACGAATCCACGAGAATTTAAAATTTCATCCTTCATTTCCCGCATTTGGGTGAACACGTCATCATCAATTTTTTGTTTTGCACAAAGCAGAACATCCTGTTTCCATGTTTCTAAACCGCATACGGGTTGTATCTTGCGAAATAGGCTAAACTCTAAAAAGCCTGCCATCATTTCGTCGATAGGACATGGACGAATATTCGCCATAAAGTATGGGTCCGCACAAAGAATTTCACGACTTTTTTCATCCAAGCCTACTATTAGACAGAAATGCAGTAAGGTATGTCTGCGATAAACACCAGACCATGGACAATAAAAAGCATCAAATCCAACTGCGACAGGATTACCATTTTGTAATTCTTTTTTAAGCACGGAAAGAAATTCTTCCTTGTCACAGGCTTCATAACGCTGAAGTTGAAGCCCATGGTATAGTTCAATCTGCTTATGTGAATTGACAAGTTCATCGGTGGATAGCCTTTTCCAAAAACTATCGTTCTGCTCACTTTTGGCTTCAAAGCGAAATACCCATATTCCGCGATATAAATATGCATAGTCCATCCCATAGTATAATGCTGCGTTTACAATAGACCCCATCATGCAGTCAGGAACTTCTGTAATTTGAGTTCGATAATTTAATTGAAGCATAATTTATAATCCTCCTCGTATAGAAAACAGGTTTAAAACACCCATAATCAAAATAACAATTCCGGCGGGAAACACCCATAGTAGTACAAATAGCCATTCTGGTAACCAAAGATATTGTTGTCGAATTGAAAGCTCACCCGAAATAAGGTATATCGCTATTTGTGTTATAGTCGTTGCAAACACTGAAAAGACAATCGCTTTTACACCAACTCCAACTACATGCAAAACTAAAGCGCACGATATAAATAATAATGCAATCCCAATTCGTACAATCATTGCTTTAAAATTATGTGGCAATCTTTTTTCTTTTTCCAACCCCATAAATTCGAATACTTCTTCTACAGAACGACTCAAGTGAATGTTGCACAGTGCTGCTGCCCCTTTTCCTGCGGACGAAAATGCAATACAAGAAGAAAAATAAGGATTTCTTCCATCATGAAAATACACGTCTTGCCTTTTATCATAGTACCAACCAAACCCATAAAAAACGCCGTTTTCCTTTGTTTGCACGTAATCACGTAAATCTAAACTACGTTGCAGCAATATCTTGTATTCATTTTCAATTTCAATATTCCCAAGCAAAAGTTCTAACCAACGAGCGCAGTTTTTTGGGCTACTAATCAAGTAGCCAGCAGGAGCAAACGCTCCACAACCTTTCCAATTAGCATAGCGTACCCCAAAGAGACCATCTTTTAAACCACGCAGTGGCACTTGCTCCACATCTGTTGCGTCTAGGTCTAGAGGAGCAAATATGTTTTTTCTAATAAACTCACCGTAGGATTGACCGCTAATTATCTCAATAATTCTGCCTAATACAATATATCCGCCTGTAGCATAACAAAACTTGGTTCCGGGGGCACTCTTTAGCGGCATTTTTGTAATAGCTTGTGCTGCATCTGTTATATCCATTTCGCCCTCATGCTGAAAACGTATGGTGTTTTTATCAAGCCCTCCATAATGGTTTAGTAATTGGCGAATAGTTACTGTTTGTTGCAAACCGTGCTTGTCACTGAAACAAAGCTTGTCAGAATAGGCATCGGTTGGCAAATCCAATTTCAATCTTTTTTGCTGGACTAAAAGCAAAATTCCGAGAGCAGTAAACGCTTTACTATTGGATGCTAGCTGATATAGTCTATCAGGAATACCAAATATCTCCGTTTCTTGTCCACAAATATGCACTTTGGCATACTGAATTTTTTTGTTCCAATTTTTCATTACCTACCTTTTGTTTCGAGATATGGACAAATCATCCCATATTTACATAAAAACATAAAACTTCTACGAATTTGTGCCTGAGGCTGCGTAGGATGTTCCGCACAAAACTCTTTCATAGTACACAAGCTTTGAGACAGGCGAATCAAAATTTGATCTAGCAATTCATTTGGAAACAAAATAGACTCCACGCCATACGGAGCATGATGAGAATCTTTAAGCATTGCTTTT
This sequence comes from Christensenellaceae bacterium, assembly GCA_031288735.1. Taxonomy (GTDB): domain Bacteria; phylum Bacillota; class Clostridia; order Christensenellales; family DTU072; genus JAITQU01. The sequence continues at coordinate 42,901 of JAITQU010000114.1, read as the reverse complement.
TTACCATTAATTCGGGAAAAAGGAACATTTTCTCCTAAAAAAGAAGTAGGATATGAAGCGAAATCTTCACAATAATTTGGTAAAAGAAGCTTATCAGGATTAAAGCTTTCTTTGGAAGTAGTTGCTTGTTTCGATAAATCTTTCCAAAGAATATCGTACGCTGAAATAACATTTTTCCAGTCAAACCGCTTAAGTGCCTCTGAGCGAGAAGCTTCTGACATCTTTCGCCGTAAATCTTCATTATCTAAAAGTGTCTGAAATGCTGCTAAATATGCGTTTGGATCTATTGCAACTGTCTGGCTAAGTAAATAATGATGAAGTTGGCTTCGGTGTTGCTGATCCGATGGCAATTCCCCTAATAAGCACAAATCTTCATCACATTTACACCAATATGTTGGTATACGAAAACCAGTAACTTTATCCACCACAGTATCTCGATACCCATTCCAATCGCTTACTACTTGAGGAACACCACAAGACATCGCCTCGATAGGAGTAATACCAAAAGTTTCTTGTACGTTGTCCACTGGAGAAGTAAACACATCACTAAGCGCGTATAAATCGCTACGTGTAGAAATATCATGTCTGTCAAAAAAAATGGTTTCTTCGCTCACCTCAAGTGTACGTGTCAGCCCTTGTAGCGCCTGCAAATACGATGTCCCTTCGGGCTGGTATCCTGCAATGACTAAACGGATTTGTTTATTTGGATTTTTTCGAATCAGCTTTGCGACAACCTGCAAAAGTGGACATAAATCTGCTTTATCACAAGCGGAAATACGTCCAAGCCAAAGGATTACAAAAGCATCTTTAGGAATATTATATTTTTCTCTGGCTTCAAATCGTCTTCCAGGAGCAAACCGGTTGGTATCCACACCTAGAGGGATTTGTTCTAATCTCAATTGATTTCCCTTACCCGAATATTCTCTAGTACGTTTCAAAATTTTTTCAACCGTTAAGCGAACCGCTGCTGAAGTGCAAATCAGTGCGTCATACGATTTAAAGCACATCATGCTCATCGGAAGAAAGAAGTTATTCAAAAGCTGAGGATAACTAGCACAATGGATAGTAAAAGTTATTGGAATGGGGCGACCAATAACCTCACGCAGCGCTAAAAGAGGAGAAAACTCACTACTCACATTATGAAGTATCTCCATATCCAACATCTTAGTCTTGTCTGAATGAAATAGAAGATCATATTCGCTCAGCAGCGAAATTTCTTTTTCTGTTTCCTGTTTGCGAAGCACTTTGTTTTTTTTGCGCATTAAAAGTTCTTGCTGAAATTGTTCTGGTTCATAAAGACAGGTTATACGATCTGCATTGCTGTAGCGAAAAATACTATCAATTAGTTCATTTGCTGCGATGTCATATCCATAAACCGTTCCTTGCTGAATCATTGGGCGTAAAGAGTTCCCCATCAATCCTATATGCATAAACTATACCTCTTCTTCTGCCAAGACAGCGTATTCTCGCTCTGTCTTGAGCACAATTTCATATTTTTCGTAAATATGCTGCACGGTTTTTTTTCGTGAATACCCAGATAGAAAGACATACCCAACTAAATTTCTAATATTACTCCAATAGTTTAGGAGGTTTTGTGCTATATTTGCACAATTCTCATGCGATGGTAACAAATACTTTAGAAAAAACACTTCCCAACGCTTTTGTTTTACAATATCATTTAGCCCCTCCAGAACAAATGCGCATGCGTCACTACTACTAGAAGACATATCTAAACAATTCATTAAGTAACATTTAAATTCTGCCAATTTATAGAGTCCTTGAAAAATTTTCATTCGCTGCATTTTTCGATTTTTATGCCAAAATATCGCTATTTCCTTTGCAGTACAAGGGTCTGGGTTACCCTCAAAATGAAACAGTATCATTTCGTCAGCAGAAAACAAAGGATCATGACCTTTTTGTTTACAAAAACCTTCATACGCACTTTCTAACACATGGCTTGTAAGTGTCCACTCTGAAAATTGCATGTTTTCCCTGGTAGGTTGATCTATAGCTAAATATGTTTTATTACTTTGGTCCACACCAAATATCAAGAGCGTATGTGGCCAATGTATTTTATGATAAAGATCATCACGATAATCTAAGTACCAACCATCAACACCAACAATCACAGGCTCTTCATTCAGTAAGGCTTTATCTAAGACTTGCTTCCAATCACTTGCGGAAAACTTCCTTACTGAAATACCTTGTTGCGCTAAAAGAACTGTATAGTCAGATTGGAATGCAAATCGTACCAAAATACGTTTGCTTGTCTCATTTGTTTGTATTTGAAAATAAGGAATCCCATTTGCGAGAAAAAGGGTACAATTACCACGATTTTTCTCTATGATTGGAAATAAATGACTGTGAAAACAGTTATAGTAAAAGCATTTGTTGTAGGGAATAATTCCTGAAATTCGATCCATTACCATTTTATTTTTAACCTCTATAATCAGTCGTCAAATAAGGCATCTATTTCTGACTTATTAAGCCCTAACAAATCTTCTCGTATAGGATTTTCTACTCGTTTTACAACATCTTCAAGAATATGTGGCAGAAGTTTTAAATCCAGAATTCCGCGAGTTGCAATATAAATTTTCATTTCTGTCGCACTACATACACAAGTAATTTCTGCTGCACACCCATGCGCACTACAGGATTCCATGCTCCACTCTAAGGATTCTGGCACAAATTTTAATTTACTTGGCATAAGACGTCCAAGATCGCCCAAAAAATTGATTCTGATTGCTTTTTCTTGCGCAGGAAGGTCAATCTTTTTTTGATTTAGAAGCTCTTCTATCTGACTTCTGACCATTCCTTTTTTAGGGTATATTGGCAGGAAAACAGAATAGCATCCTATTTCAGTTGTCATCCCTGTTTGTTTGAGCATCATTCGCCCATTCCAGTCGCATAAAGCCACCATATTTGCAGTTTCGGTTCGCTTCGCAAGCGTTTCAGTACATAAATCAATAAATGTATAAATATCGCATGGTTCTGTCAATGGAATTGTTGCTGAGCATGTAAAATATTCTCCAAGACATAGTGGCACTTGATTAGGCCAATTATATTCCATCGCTTCATCTAATTGGTATAACCTCATGTCTCCAATTTGTTGAATATCCTTTCCTTCAGTTAGAAGCAACATTGCACCCAAAATCAATTTCCAAGAAACCGCATCGGCTAAGATGTGATGAAGCGAAATCCCAATTTTCGTTTCTGCTAAATCGTATTCAATCACAAAATTAAACAAGTGGTCACTATGCATCTCCAGCTTCTTTCGCATTTCTCCTCTTTTAGCATGAATAGCTGACCCTATATGATTACGGTTATATCGCAAAACACCTTTTTCATACTCAAATTCGGTCTGCAAAGCCGGAAATTTTTTTAAAAGTAAGTGGTAGCTTTCATCTGCCCATTTTTGAGATAATTCATTATTTAAGCAAAATACCAAAGTATGTCGATATTTTCTAAAATCCGTACATGTGTCGCGCAGATACTGAAGATGCTTAGGTAGTGGGTATTCTTCTAAAGTCTGCGTTTGTTGCATCTTAGTATCTATAACCAATGCCTCTAATTCTTTTATTTTAGGATGTGTTAGAATATCTGCCATCGAAAGGGAAAGCCCTGCTTCCTCTAGTGCCGTGGATAAAAACAATGCACGAACAGAATCTCCTCCTGCAGCAAAGTAATCAAATTTATCTATATCACCGTTATAATCTAGAACTTTTCGAATAGCCGATTCCACTACTTTTCGAACTGTTCCTTGAGGTGACTTTGTTTGAATTTGAAATAGACTCGTATCCAATTTTCCATTCTGATTTAGTGGCAATTGTTCTCGTAAGAAAAAATGGTGAGGCATACAATAAACTGGTAGCATTTTTAAAAGCTCTGTGCGAATGAATTTTTCTGCCAAAATAGTCGTCTCTACTGCCGCACAAAGTGTCTGCCGCACACCCGGCTCAACCCAAACTCCGGCATTTGTTACTCCAGGGATAGATTTTATAGCATTCTCTACCCCTCCAAGTTCAATACGATATCCATTAATTTTTTTTTGATTATCTTTCCTACCTAAATAAGTTAATTTGCCGTTTTCATAGCGTGCAAGATCACCTGTGCGGTAAGTTACTGTCTCTCCTAAAAAATTTTGAAGGAATGCTTCCCGTGTTTTTTTCGGTTCATTTAAATAACCTGTTGCAAGCTGCTTTCCAGCTAAATAAATTTCTCCTATCGTTCCGCCATAAGCAAGGTGTTTGTTTTCAGACACAACGTAGGCACGGCATCCTGGAGCAGCACGTCCAATAGAGACTCCGCGATCTTCTCCATCCAAACTATTAAATTTATGATACATACACCCAATCGTACATTCGGTGGGACCATATTCATTATAGATTTGACAATCCACACCAAAGCGCTGCTGTAAACGTTTGGCCAGAGAAACAGTTAACTCTTCTCCTCCACAGATAATTGCCTTTAGCGAAAGGTTTGATTTGTCGGTGCGTAAGAGTAGTTCCAAGTGGGACGGTGTTGCTTTAATTGCTGTTACCTGCGAAATATTCTGCAGGTTATGTAATTGATGTATCCCCCCACGAGGTACAATAACAAGTTGCCCGTCACTTGTCAGCGGCAAAAACAGCGCAGTAAGCGATAAGTCAAACGCAGGAGATGTGAACATCAAAAAATTTAGTTTCTTTTCACTGCAACTGTAGTAAGTTCTACTCCAACTTAGGTAAGAAGCTAAAGCTCCACGGGATACGGTGACCCCTTTGGATTTGCCCGTTGTGCCCGAAGTATATATACAATAGACTATTTCCGTATCAGAAAGTTCTGGCCACTGAAAAAATTGTGTGTCTTGGCTTAAAAGTGGACGAATAACTTTTTTTTGAAAATTTATTGAAAGATTCATCTTAGTAACTATTGCTGCTGCAGCACTGTTACTCAGCACAAAGGAAATTTGCTCTTCCAATGTATCGATATCTAGCGGAATAAAAATGATTCCAAGTCCTACTGCGGCTAAAGTATAAATTACATATTCCGGAGAATTTTCCATTAGCAACACTATTTTATCTCCACACTGTAACCCAGCATCTGTAAGGCTTTTTGCTGCACTACAAAGATAATTTGATAACTGTTCTTTATTTATATTTTTTTCATCATAATAAATGACTACTTCTTCTGAATTTTCTATTTCAAATATCTTTTGAAATTGTTTGGTAAGCGAGAAAACTTGCAAATCTTCCAAGAAAGTTCCTTTCTGACGACTTCGTTCTTGCTCTTCTAGCTTATGAACAAAATCCATGACAGTGCATTCGGGGTCTTTTTCTAATACAGTTAAAAAATTTTCGAAAAACAGCATCATCACTTTGCTATCCTCTTTACGAAACAAGTCGCTTCTCAAATCAAAAACAATACGCCACGGCTTTTCCCAAGTATTTAAAATTATTTGCACGGGAATAGCTTGACAGCCAGGATAAATTTCACGGTATTTACCAGAGGCTGTTCCCATAGAAGCATGCAAATTCATATTATAACAATTAACGCTGCATCGAAATTGAGCATGCTCTCTGTTTTTTATAAGATTATAGGGCCATCGCTGATGTCTTAACGATTTTCTAAATCGATTTTTAATTTCTTCAACAAATTCAGAAAGTGTCCATTCTGCTTCACAAGGAATTCCAAGCAACATAGTGCTAGTAAACATGCCGACCGTTGATTTCATCCGCTTTCCACGGCGACTATAAATTGGAATACTAAGTAACGCAGGTTGGTTGTTTCTACGGTAAACTTCCATCAGTCCAACAAAGGCATGCAATATCATATTGATCCCGCCAAAACGATCTCCTATTTCCGTAAATCTCTGTCCTAGAGACTCTGTCATCAAAAATTCCTCTCGCCATCCATAACATGCACTACTGCCCTCTATCTTGTCTGGCTTGAATTTTTCTAACATTTGTTCCCAGAACATTCGATCCCTTTCCGCCTGTGAAGATTCAAGATATTGCTGTTCCTGTTTCAAATAATCAACGTAAGAGCTTTTTTGGGGTATGCTTCCATTGTAAAACGTGTTTACTGCATCGGTAAAGAGACGCATAGACCATCCATCAAATATTATGTGATGGCAACATATGGCATAGCCAACCCTATCTTTGCCCAAACGCAACAGCATAATTCGAAACAGTGCTTCGTCGAGCAGTGGAAAGGGTTTTTCGAGCATTTCTCTTACTAAGGATATCACTGTTTGTTCGCTATCTATAGTGGTTTTGTTTGATTCCCAAAGCGAGGGTTCTGGTTCTTGCCAAAGGAAATATTGACGATATCCCTCACTTGTGAGACGAATACGAATAGAAAAGGCATCATAAAACTCTACCGTTCGAATAAGGGCTGTTTTCAAATTTTCTATTTTCACATATCCGTCAAAAATCGCATACCCGCCAATATTACATACAGGTTTATTTGGATACATCTGTTGTGAAAGCAATATTCTTTTTTGTGCATGAGAAAGTTCGTATAATTGCATGTTCTCAATACATCCCTTTGATGCCATATTTTTCTAAAATATTCTCAATTTGTTCCGATTTGGTTTTTGAGTCGATTTTTTTTATAGTTAAAACTTTGCTAAGATTCTTCAGCGCCAAACCGACTTCTCTCTGGGTAGGCTCGCTTGCCTGTTTTTTCCAAATATCCAAGACCGTATGATAGCAACCCTGTGCCTGTTTCACGTCTTCACTAGCTATATTTTCTGGCCACGGATTTGCAATCATTTTTCGTAGACAATCACTTAAGACGCCAACGGCAAACAATACTGAACTCCCTTTTCGAAAAAGATTATCAAAATTGTATAATTCTCCATTGCTCCACTGCTCTAGGCTACCCCAGCAAACGACATCTCTTAATTCCGGGTTCATATCTCGAAATAATGTACGCTCCGATGTTTGCAAAAAAGTAGTAAAGCCTTTTTCCTGAAGATAGTTCATGATTTCAGTCCAGCGCACAGGACTTGTAATTTGTTTCTTTAGTAAATGACGAACAGTCCATGATGCTGGATACGGTCTTGCTGTTACTCCAGATATAACTGGAATTTTAGATGGATAAAATTTTAATTTTGACATTGCCTCATCCATTACATCTGCTGCAAACTTCATCAGCGGTGTATGAAATGCCCGCGTAACCTGCAGTGGCTTTAGTACACTCGTGGTAAGTTCAGCAGCTCGTTCCAACGCCTTTCGGTACCCTGAAATTACGATTTGCGATGGAGAATTGTAATTTGCACAAGTCAAAACTAAATCAAGCTCTTGAGACACCTGCTTACATAGCTGCTCCGCTTCTGCAGAGCTAGCCCCAATAAGTGCAGCCATTCCTTGAGGCTCTTTTGATGTAAATTTCTGCATAACCTCACCACGCCGAGCTGTCAAAAGAAGGGCATCTTCAAAACATAAAACCTCTGCTGCTGCCAAAGCAGTAATCTCCCCCAAGCTATGTCCGACAACACAGTTTGGAGCTTCTGGCAAGGTGTTTTTCGCACAATGCCACGCCGTATACTCCATTAAAAAAATCATCGGTTGAGCAAGATCCGTTTCCAGCATTCCTGTATGTTCGTTTTTATGTACAAGATCGCTAATACTCCATCCAAGAATTTTGTCAGCATTTTTCCATAACGCAGATGCGTTTGAATCATGTTGAATTAGCTGTTTAGTTTTTTCGGTAGAGTAACTACCCTGTCCTTCAAGCAATAATACCACATTCATGATTGATACACTTTTTTTGTTAGAAAATCAACCATATCTTGAAAAGTGGAAAAATTAGTCATGCCTAATTCACCATCTTCTATTTCGATTTCAAACGCATCCTCGCATGCAATAAGAAACTGGATGTAGGTAATGGAATTAAGCATGCCTGCTAGAGAATGATCCATGTCTATTTCGCCTTTATATCTACTCTTCTCCCGCAATAGGCCCTTGACTTTGTGTATTAACTCCACATTATTCATTTATAGTCCCCCTCCTTAGTTTTACGCTCAATCAAATCGCAAAAATCTTCAAACGTTCTAAACATTTCATAATTAATTTCATTGTCATCAAACATAATATCAAATTCCTCCTCTATACCAACAACAATTTTTAAGAATACAAGAGAATGAATTCCTAGGGAATAAATACCTCCTTCTAGTAATTGGGTTATTGTGACTTCCCGACCGAGTACGTTATTGAGTACATTGATAATTCTATTTTTAATTTCCATAAGGTCTATCTCCTTCTTATACTAATTTTGAAATATAGCCCTGAAAACGATTTGATTCCATTGCTGCACTTAGTCTAAGCCAAACATTCTTCGAATTTTTTTCCATTTTAACACAGAAATTTTGCTGTGTTAACACATTGGATCCAATAGAACGTCCTATCATCTGCGCCCATTCGGTCTCACTCTGTCCCAGTGATAATGGAAAACGAACACAGAAATTATAGCCTCCGCTTAAGGGAGTGATTCGTGACGCTGTGCCTAAAAGAAGTTTCTGTTTGCAAAATTCATAATTTTTTCTAACAATTTTCCATTGAGATGCAATCTCTTTTTGGAAATTCGTTGCATCCTCAAACAGGGATTCACTTTTCAAGAGTTTTCTAAATACTCGCTGATAGATGGATTCTCCGGCTGTTTGCAAAATTAAGTTCCTAAAAAGTCGCACGGTTGATTTATGGCTTGCTTCAACACTACGTAAAATGGTTCGATAAAACAAATCAACAATTACTGCATTTTCACATCCAAGGGTATGATTAAAACTATTGATTTCGTTTAGGTATGTAGCATATTTAGCTAATTTTTTATCGTTTGTAGCTAGATAACCCAATCTCATTCCAGCAAGACTGCGAATTTTAGAAAAGCTATTAACAATCACTACTGTATTTTCTGCTCCAGACGTAAGTATCGCTCGCCCAATATTTACCTCAGTGCCATATGGATTCAGCTCATCCATCTGACAAAGGTCCAAAATAACTGTATAATCGTAGTTTTTGCACATTGAAAAAATTTGTATGAGTTCTGATTCACAGTATTGCTCACCTGACGGATTCATAGGTTGCGTCAGAATAAGCAATCCTCCTTTATGTTTTGGAATTTCACACACAATTTGCTGCAAGTTGGGTGCAATTGTGTGTTCTCCGAGTAAATTGGATAAGCGCATATTATATCGTTGCGCACACACAGCAAATAGGTAATAGTTCATGCCTAGACACATAACATCATTAATCCCCTTTCCTTCAGCAAAATAAGAAAACAAGCTCTTAATAGCGGCTGTGGCTCCCACCGTTACACATACATGTGCACAAAAACATGAGTTTTCAGGCTCTTCTCCAGCAAGTATTCGTTCATACATCCCAATACCATAAGTTAACAAGGGGTGCCCAGAGGATTGAGAATATCCACTAATGCGTATTCCTTGCATAATTTCTTCTGCAATAAGTTTTCTGTAAAGTTCGGGAGTTCCAAGATGATTAATCCCATCCGATATACTGTCGCTCTGAGAAACCAACGAAGTGTAATCAAATGCGCCGTTTTGCAAACTGTTTTGACAAAACATTTCATACCAATTTTTCAAATTCTTGTTCCTCCTGAAATAAAAAGATTTCTGGCATTGGTTGAGAGTGGAAACGATTACTGTAGCAAAACGAATATGCACCGTAATCAGTAAGCTTTAGCAAATCTCCTTCTGAAATATTTTGTTTTATATGCATTTGAAATAATAGTTGGCGCATGCTAGTAGTATCAAAAAAACGATAAAAATGCCTATGTAATGGGTTCGGCTGTGAAAGATTGTATAATTTTTTTGGCGATCGCATAACGCCAGCTGGTACCCCTGCGTCCAAAAACACGTCGGTAAAACCACCCCTATCTCGTACCATAACACAACGAGTCAATACATTTCCTGCAGTGTTAACAATGGCAGAACCTAGTTCGCACATTAGCGTAAGATTGTGTTGCCGCATTAGCGCATACAACCGAAGACGCAGTGATTCATAATCTTCTTCCTGCCCTGTAAGCGTATAGCTACCACCAATATTTAGAAGCCTTATTTTCGGGGTAGTTATCATTAACTGCTCTACTCGGTCCAATGCAAGCAAAGTTTGGTTTATTTCACTATGGTTACTAATGTGAAAGCTCATTCCGTCAGCTTCCGTTAATAATTCAGGATTAGCTTCAAGTTCCGCGATAGACACGCCAAATCCAATCGCACCAGGAGAAAGATCATCTACTGTAAGTCGTAAAACTTTTTGTGTATTTGGTGCAAAACAAACTAGGCGTTTCATTTGACGTATTGTATCGTAAACGAACCGCTTACACCCAAATTCTAAAAAAATCATAACTTGTTCATTAGTCAAAACAGGAAGACCGCAATAAATTCTTTTTTCTCCAACCTGTAAATTATTTAAAATTTGTGCCTCAGCTAAGCTAGAAACCTCAAATCCACAATCCATCTCAGACAAAACGCTGGCAACAACATTGGTTGGATTGGATTTCATTGAATAAAAAATGTTGCATGGAGCCATCCGTTTTTTCATTTGTTCTAGATTACTTTTTAGTATCTCAGATACAATGACATAGCATGGGGTCTTCATAAAGTTTCCTCCACAGCATATTCTTCGATTTGTTCGACAAAACACTGCACTATTTTTGCTACATTTTCACAAGAAATATACCCTGTGTGATACGTGATTAAAAGCTTTTCACCTGGCGTAATATAGTAACGGCATGGAACTCGAATGTAGCTGCGGTCTTCTCGGATAGAAGCGTCAGTATTGTAATGCCTATCCTCTACTTGATTCAAAATAACAAGAGTATGTGCTTGAACTAAAGCATCCAAAGCTCCTAAATCGAATCCAGCATATTGCTGGATGGTTTCCAAGTCACAAGTTGGAAGCTGTGAAAGAATCTCAACACTAGTGTTTACTGTAATTGCTTGATCTACATGATCCAATTGTGGAATATGTATAGGTGCAAGCGATGCAAAATTTCCAATTGTATTCCACAAACCTGGGACAGGTGCGTTTCGGCCAGAAATCGTGGTCATAATCCAAGATTGTCCCATAGAGCGCGCCATAACGCACAAATAAACTGATGCCTCTGAAATTCGATGTTTAGAAGCAAATTTTTTTATTATATGCGCTAATTTTTCTTCGATCTGTAGCGTATATTCTTGCCATGTGCCTTCGACAAGGTTATATTGGGGCCTTGGGCTGAAGTGACTCAGAGCATCCTTCCAATAAGATTTGGCCTGAGGGGTCTGCTTTTTTTCCCACTGCTTGAAATTTTGCCAATCTACCTCGACTAAATCAGTTTGCTCATTATTTAAGAGACTCAGTAAATGACGAAGCAATAAATCGGCACTCCATCCGTCTATCCATCCATTATAAAACGATAACAAAAATTCAGTTTCACCGTTAGAAACATTAAAAATGTCTACCCCGACTAGTGGTGCATGCTCTATTTGGAATCCACTTCTTTGACGCTTTTCTATTGTATGACTTATGAGGAGTTCTAGATCTGCCTGATTTGTTTGCAATGCATTAACCTCACAATGAGCCTTTCGGAAAACCATTTGAATTGGGCGTTCAAGCCGCCTCCAACTCAAAGCACTACGTAGTTGACGGCTAGAGTTGATAATGCGGTTCATACATAGTTGAACATTCGCCATTTCGATTTTACGTTTTATGTTTATGCGAATGATAGATACATCCCCACCCTGGTTTCTTTGTGCTACATTATTGGCAAGCAAAGCGGCTGCTTTTGCATCTATCGATTCAATTTCATCTAAATCGTACTTTGACACAAATTGTTCTATGCGAGAGTAATCTCTTTGTGATAAGCCTTTTACCAAACGGGTAGAAAACGACGACACCTGTGATAGCATTTGTCTCATTTTTTCAACACAACGTTTTACTGTATCTACAAAAGTATGTATCTGATCCCAGGTGTGTTCTGTAGAAACAAAGCAGGTGCCTCCCTCCCAAACGTAAATTCCATTATAAATCAATAAATATTGTAGTAGTCGAAGTGCTCTTGCTTCTCCACCTGTAAAGATAAACTGAGAACAAAAATGCTCTATCTGTATTCCAGTTTTTTCACGCAATAAAAATTCGTTGAGCCGTATAGCTAGATGTTCGGTTTTTGCATTAGCTTCAGCACATAAGGATTCTCCGTCTTTTTCAAATATATCAAGTACCTTTGAAGCTGCTGCCATACTGGTAGGATGGGCGTGAAATGTGCCGCCATTTCCAACTAAAGTATGACCAGCGCCTGTCGGCCTCAAACTGCCTCGATGATCCAAAAGGTCCATGTAACGTGCCATTCCGCCAAACACACCTATGGGATAACCACCGCCAATTATCTTTCCATAGGCAACCAAATCGGCCTGTACACCATAATAACCCTGAGCACCCGCTGTACCACTTCGAAAACCAGTAATAACTTCATCAAAAATTAGCAGAATTCCGTTTTCTTGTGTGATTTTGCGTAATGTGTGTAAAAATTTTGCCGGACGTAGTGCAGGATTTCTACTTTGAACCGGCTCTACCAGTACAGCGGCTAATTCGCTTCCATGATTTCTGATATATTCTAATGCAACGTCGTCACCGTATGGTAGCATGACAATATCGTCCATATAGCTTATTGGTGTACCCATGCTGCGGGGTAGCGGATGAAAGGAATCATCTAATTCATTTTTCATGACAAACAACGGATCAAAGCTTCCATGAAAAGATCCCTCAAACATCACAACACAATTACGACTCGTGACAGCTCGAGCAATTCGTAGTAAATTCATCATCGCTTCTGTCCCAGAACTACAAAAAGATACTCGTTCAATTCCTGTTAAATTGCTAATTTTTTCTGCTACTTGAAATGGAGTATTCATCAATGCTCCTAACACTGGGCCGTTTTGCATTTCCTTGACAACAGCACTTTCAATTTTAGGATGATTGTATCCAAAAAAATGGACACCAAACCCCATAGCATAGTCAATATAGTAATTTCCATCAATGTCCCACATCTCAGACCCCATGCCTCTACTTGCTATAATGGGGTAAGAAAGCTCATCGAGCCCTTTTGTCTGACCAGTAATAAATCGTCCATTTGCCCACTCTAACTTTTCATCCAACATTCGCTCCCGCGAAAGGCGAGTTTTTTTGACATAATCTCTAGCAAAATCAGATACCAATACACGAAATTGGTAGTCTTCCCAATTTTCATAAAACATTGTGTTTAGTACCGATGTAATCACTTTATTCTTGTGCTGCCGCTTTTTTGACTCAGATGGATTCTTTTCTGATTTTCGAAAAACTTCATCGGCAATTGAAGAAATAGTGTCTTGTGGCGAAACAGGTAACTCAAATCCATAATTTGACTGAATAAAAATTCGAAGTTGAACTATAGAAACCGAATCAAAACCCATTTCATAAAAAGGCATATTGTAAGAAACTTCATTTACTTTATTAAGTTGAGCCACTTTTTCAGACAGTTCCCTATCAATTTCTTCACAAGTTTGCCTCGTTTGAATTTGTGTCTTCCCTTGGACTTTATCTCCTACAAATCGATGTTCTGGCTCATCTGGTAACCAGCAACGTTTTAATTTCTGATGTTGTTGCACTTTTACTTTTTCCTCAGACGTACGATTCCCTTGTCGTAAAATCATATGTACATTGGTACCACTAAGGCCAAAACTACTAATACCACAAATGTGATCATCACTACAGTTTTTAGGAAAAGGTATTACTTGATCTGGCATATAAAAATGTGACTCGATAAAGTCAAACCGCTCAGTTGGAATGTCTACACCAATAAAATGATAAAGTTCACGATAGTATAAAGAAAGAATAGTTTTTATCACACCCAGCAACCCTGAAACTGAATCCAAATGGCCATATACTGTTTTTGCCGCACTTAAAGCACATTTGCCTCGCCCTATTCTTTCTGAAAACACATCACCAAGAGCCTTAAGTTCCACACTGTCTCCTAACTGGGTAGCAGTTCCATGAGTTTCTATGAGACCAAAATCCGATGGCTTAATAGCAGCATTTTTCATAGCAGATCGAATAAGATGAACTTGTGCACTACCGTTTGGTGCTGTGACGCTGGCTGAAAATCCATCGTTATTAGTGGCACCACCTATTACCTCGGCATAAAATGTTCGATTTGCTCGTTCGACATCTTCTTTCTTTTCTAAAACCAAACAGATACAACCTTCTCCTCTTGCCGTACCGTCTGCTATTGCTGCAAAAGTATTAGCATGATGACGATGAGAAAGAATTTCTGGTTTTTGTTCTCCAGAAATATCCAGTGGGTTTAACAAATTAACTCCACCAACAAGGGCTGAATCGCAATCTCCAGCACGTATCATAGCGCAAGCGTTATAAAGAGCAGAAAGTCCTGATGAACATGCACTATCTATAAGATAAGCCGGACCTGTCAGATTGTAAAAATGCTGTATTCTACCGACTATGCTGGAACCAACTCGGTTTAGCATAGCAGCACGACTTAGATTCGGGTAACAACGAGTAACGTAATCTTGATATCCAATATTCTCTGGTGCTCCAAAAACTACTGCACTATTTTTTCCGTTAAAATCGTGTCCAAAATTTGCATCGGTAAAAGCGCGATCTGCTATAGTTAGCAATAACTTGTGCGCGGGGTCCATCGCATTTGCTTCATCTTTTCCAATACGAAAATAATCATTATCAAACAAATCAATATCGCTTAGGTACGCCGCCATACCAAAACGGTAGAGTTTATCTTGCATTCCCATATTTAAAAGCGCTGTTTTGGTATCTTTGCGGCGACGAGAATTAGGGTAGCCAATCTGACTGTATTGAGACGAAAAAACGTTTCTTAGTGAAAGCAAATCTGCCGCACCACACAGAGAAAAAGCCACACCTGTTATGACGATTTCTCCCCTGTACGCTTCATTGACTATATTTTGCTTTTGACCATTGTTTTCAAGATATTTCGCAAGAGCATTAATAGATGGATAGCAAAATAAATTCTCTACGGTAATTTCTGGATATTGTACGGAAATTTCTTGTTGGAGGGCAACAATAGAAAGGCTATTGCCTCCAGCTTCCATAAAACCATCATTGAGAGTAAAATTAGAGTTTCCAAGAATTTTTCTCCAACAAGTACTTAAAAAACGGACAGTATTATCCGATGGCATCCCTTCTATAACTGTGTTCTTAATAAGAATATTACGATCAATTTTTCCACTAGAAGTTAGCGGGAGATGCTCCAAAAACACGATTTGGCCAGGAATCATATAGCGAGGTACTTTTTGAAATAGTATCTTTCTGAGTTGAACTTCATCACGATATTCTGTAGAGTTAGTCACACAATAAAGTATAAGTCTACTATTGCCTTCTTGATTTTCATGGATTATTGCACAAGCTTCTTCAATGCCTCCAGTCTCTTTTGCAACCTGTTCAATTTCACCCAATTCCACACGATATCCGCTTAACTGAAATTGATTGTCCCTCCTGGATTCATAAATAATCCGTCCATCGGCACACATATGAGCAAAATCACCCGTTTTGTATTGCCAAGTACCATCTAACAACTGAGCAAACCGTTCTTCAGTATTAGTTGATTGATTAAGGTATCCAGCTATAACACTTCGACCTTGTAAAACAAGTTCCCCAGAAACACCTGGTATGCAAGGACGCTCCTTGCTATCTAAAATAGATATCTGCATATTGTCAATTGCGGTACCAATAGGAACTGCTGCCCAAGGATCTTTTGGGTTATATTTGTAAATCATACAACCTACTGTTGACTCAGTTGGTCCGTATTCATTATATATATCTGGCGGACTTTTCCAAAGACTAGATAAATTTGCGGCAAGAGCACTTGTAAGTTGCTCTCCGCCTACAATTATTGTTTGAATCGAAGACATTCTTTTTTCTCTGATTAAATTTAAATGACTAGGGGTTGCTTTTAGCACTGTGACCCGAGCATCATTTGATGCATCTAAAATGGACCGCGCGCTTTGCGGATATATAACAACACTATGTCCAAACATTATAGGAAGTAATGTAGAGGTAATGGTCATATCCGAAGCAGGTGAAGTAAAAAATGCAAAACATCCCTTTTTGTTATTTAGGTAGAAACTGTTTGCCCATTGCAGGTAGTTTAATGCATTTGTTTGGCTTATCACGCAACCTTTTGGTTTACCTGTGCTACCTGAAGTGTAAATACAATAAACGTTATCATTCATATTCCCTTGGCATTGTACTGGCAATGTATGTGAAGAAAGTTCTTCTACGGTAAGGCAACAAATAGTATGGAATTTTATGCCTTGATTACTTACGCACAAAATAACTTCGCTATCCTTTAGAATCGCTGCATTTCGCTGAGTTGGATTTTGTATATCTAAAGGCAAAAATGCTTTTCCTGCAAGAAGAATGCCAAATACAGTAACCAAATATTCTGCTGAGGGCGGCAGTAGAACTCCGATCAAATTACCTATATCTTCACGCTCAATAAGCGATGCAGCAATTTTTGATGCTAGCGTTAACAGTTTTCGATAGCTCCAATTTTCTTTATCATAGATTGCGATTGCATTAGGATTTTTTTTACAACAATCCAAAAATATAGTTTGAATAGTTTGATTAGGTAAGGGCGTACTTAAACCACGGCAACTAGTGTGCGATATTTGCTGTTCTTGTGGCATAGTTTGAAATTCAGATATAGATTGTTTTGGATGGGTTAATCCCTCGAAAAGTAAAAACCGGTAACTCTCTACAAAATTCTGTATTGTTAGTGAATCAAACAGCCCTGCATCATAATCAAAAGAAAAAGTAAAGCCTTTACCTATTTCCTTGTAAAACAAAGTCAAACCCAACTTGCTTGTCGTATTTATGTAAGAAACTTCATGGAAATATTTTTTCCATCTATCATTGTTGAAGGGCGATTCTTCCCGTACAAACATTACATCAAATTGTCCAAGACTAAAACCCTCCATGTATGCTAAAGCATTGGCAAAAGCTTTATTCAGTTGCATAAGTAACGTTTCAAAAGTATCAGAAGAATTAAATTGCATTTGTATCGGTAAAACACGTAGACTCATAGCAGCAGATTGCAGCGTATCAGATGTAGTATTTGTACCTATTGTTAAATTATTACTATCAGCAATACGAGAAGAAAACATGAAAAAACCTGTAAATAATACTAAAAAAGCGCTAACGCCATATTGTGCACAAGCATCATAAACCATCTGATTTTCTTTCACAGAAAAGCAAAAACCTTTTCTCTTTAGTTGGCCGAGTCGATTTGGGTGATTTGTCTTGATTTGATCAAGAACTTTTCCATTGGTAGCTGGGAATATTTTAGGAGAAGTGTCGCCACTTGATAGCAGCATTTCAGATTTAAAAACAGGAACTTCAAGCGGCTTAATATTTCCATCCATTCGATTAAGTAAAGATTCAACTAAAAACTGTGAAACTGCCTGATCACACAGCAAATGATGCAAATCAAGTAAAACATATTCTTCCTGTTCACACCGAAGGATTGCACCACGTATCATTAATTTGTCAGGTGAAAATGGACGCACAAAACTGGAAATTCGCTCTAGAATATCACTCGAAGTACAATGAGATTCTTCCCAATGGGGTTGTGTGTATTCCACTGTGTCTGCTAAAAGGCCTTTTTCTGTAGACTTAACCGTAAGTCGTAGCCAATGATTCTCTTTTATCATTTGAGAAATATGCCCAAGAACATCTTGAGCGCGTACAGAAGGTAAAAGGCGGAAGCAAATGGGCATATTATAGGCCGTGTTGCTTGGATTTAAAAATTGAAATTTAGCAATAGTCTCTTGTGCGGTATTTAATATAGAAACAGAATTTTTTGTTGCCTTTTGTATAGCTTGTCCGGTATAAGCTGTTTGAATTAAATTGCATATGTGTCCCAAAAGAGGAGATTTATAGATAAGATGCGCTGGAAGTTCTACTTTCCATCGCTTACGGATTTCAATTTGCATACGAATTAGCAGGAGTGATGTTCCTCCAAAAGCAAAGAAATTATCTTCAGGTAAAAATTTTCTATCTGTTTCAATTAATTGACACCAAATTTCAGCTACACTACGTTCTATTTCATTGTTTTCATTGTACTGAAAATTTATTTCTTTCCTTAAGTGATTATGCAAGTTAAATTGCTCTAAAAGATAGTTTTTATCCAGCTTTCCATGGGCAGTTTTGGGCAGTGAGTCAATTTTACAATAGTCGCTTGGTAGCATATGAGAAGGTATCCGACTGGACAAATACTTACGAAGATTTTGTTCATTTTCCTTTTCACCAACGTAAAAAGCAATCAAACGGTCAGGATTTCCCTTATAAAGCAAAGTGGCGGCTCCTTTAACCATACCACTTTCCATCATTGTTTCATAAATTTCAGAAATTTCGATACGCACACCGTTATATTTTATCTGATCGTCTCGGCGTCCAATCAACACAAGTTCTTCATTCAGCAATCGATATGCAATATCACCAGTACGATACGCTCTTTTTCCATCTGGTAATATTAGAAAATTAGCTGCTGTTTGCTCTAGGTTATTTACATAACCCTGCCCTAAATTACTGCCAAAAATATACAGTTCTCCGCAAATACCATTGGGTAATGAACGATACCACAGATCCAAAACCCGCAGTCCGGTGTTCCAAATCGGTAAACCAATCGGCGTTTCGGGCAAGAGTTCATCTACAGTACAGGAATGAACACTGACATCAACGGATGCTTCTGTAGGTCCATAAAGATTGTACATTTGCATATTTTTGCAAATTGTTCTCTGCAGAAGATTTTTTACAAGAGATGACGGTAAAATTTCACCACTGCAAACCATTATACGAATTGTTTCAAGACACTTTTCTTGTTCAAAAGCGTCTAGGTAACCTAAAAAAGTATGTAACATAGACGGTACAAAATGAAGATATGTAATCTTATTTTTTTTAATGGTTTCAACAAGGCAATCTGCTCTGCTTTCGTTTCCCTGAGGTAGTACGTAAAGCGTAAATCGTCCTACAAAGATTGAAAAAATTTCAATCAGAGAAACATCGAATGTTATAGGTGTTTTATAAAGTTGCCGCTCTTCCGGTCTTAAACCTAAATGTATGCAATTCCAAAGTAATCGATTATATAAAGAATTATGGCTAACCATACAGCCCTTTGGTCGACCAGTAGTTCCAGAAGTAAACAGGATATATGCAGTTCTACTAGAATCTTTGGAAATATTTGGAAGGAGTATTTCAGGATACTTAAAGCAATCGTCGAACAAAACAGGTTCTACTTGCCAATCATTAGGTAAGGTATGACAAATTACACGCTGTATACCGGCTTGCACTATCATATCATTCGCTCGGATTGCTGGGATAGAATCGGAAAATGGTACATAAATCCCACCAACCAGTATGACTGCATAAACAGCTATAAGCTGTCTGGCACTACGTTCCATGCAAATTCCAACCGAGTCACCAGGTACTACACCAAGTGATACAAGCCCTTTTGCACAACATTCTGCCTGTTCCAAAAGTTCTTGGTACGTCCAAGTTTCATCACCATCAGAAATCGCGATTTTGTCACCGCCAGTAAAACACCCTTCTCGTATAAGACTATCTAAAGTAGAAGGTGTTGAGAAGGGTATAGAAAAACCTTCTTCGTTGAAAACATTACAAATTTTCAGCTCAGATAATTCTGTAACTCCATTTGCTATTTGCTGTAAAAAGCCTTCATAACAATTTAAAACTAACTTCAAATTGCCGAATAGTTCATCTCTAGTTGATGTTAGCATCAGATCTGTCGTATTACCCATTCGAATTTGCAAAGTAAAGGGATAAGAAGGGCGTTCATAATAGTCATATGAATTGATTTTTAAAGCTTGCCAACTCGTTTCCGTTGCGTCCAATGGATAATTTTCAACTGCTACCAATGTGTCAAATAATTCTTGTCGACGTGAAAATCCGCTTGAAATAAGTGCGTCTTCACCTGCTTCAAAAGCGTTGACTTCTGGACATCTGAGAAAACATGAAATTTCATGACAAATGTCTGAAAAATCACCTTCGAGATTTGTAACAAGAGGAATAGACTGAACATACATTCCAATTGTGTCAAAAGAAACATTTTTATTCCCACGACCAGAAAGTAACACACCTAGACAAACTTTTTTACTTCCTGTAAACGAACCAAGCAATATTGCCCATACTGCATAAAACAAAACTGATGGGGTGACGCACAGCTCTTTTGCTTTATTGAAAAGTTTTTGGGTGATTTCTTGAGGTACAGAACATTTATAACTTTCTTCTTTCGAACTGTCTATAGAACAAATATTGTCGCTAAGTAGTGTCGGGTAACAATTTGAAAGAATATCACGCCAAAACACTTCATTTTTTGCAGTATCTCTATTCTTTCGTATGGAAAAAAGTGTTCGCATTGTGGATGAGGACTGAATATTCCATGTTTCCCCAGAATAAATACTTTCATATCCTGAAAAAAGCTGCTTAAATAAAATTGCCATACTCCAACCGTCCATCACAATATGGTTATACAGCAAAGACAATCTGTTTCTAGCTGTACTAACCGATAGATTCCAAGGTTCTGAAGTTACGTCTAATTCAGGAGGATCGCAATCTACATAAAACGGAAGTATTATATCCTTTAATACAATCTGTGTAGGCTTTTTAGATGTGACTTGACGAAAAACACTTCTCAATGCAGGTTGACTTGAAACAACATTTTCAAGTGCTTGGCGTAAAATATCACAATCTGGAGTTTGTTTAAGATTAATATGTATTTGTTCCTTGTAATCACAGAGGCCAAGTGAAATGGAGGCATACATTTCTTGCTGCAACTGTGTTAGCGGTAGTATGTCTATTGTTTGTGCACGCAAATCACAATAAATCATTAACGCTACCCCTTTATGGTACAAAATCAGAAAAAACGCATGAAAGGAAAAAGCAGTTTGTAAAAGGTCGTTTGAAAAATCGGGACTGTAAAAAAGATTGTGTAAAGTTGTTAAAGTTACCTTTTTGCATTGCTAATTTTTGTTAGAAATAATAAGCAACTAATTGTAACTCTGACCCCAGTTGTGAATCTTCGAATACCACTTCTTTCTCAGCCGCAGTCTTTTCTCTTTCTATTTTTCATCAGATGGCGTCTTGCCTTCTTTTCCATCCAATCCTTAATGTACCCGAAAACATCTGCTAGAGTTACCTACTCTGAAATGGTTTCTTCAGTAGGCTTCAGTACTTCGATCTCTCTTAATATTGCTACCTTAGTTACGAGACTTCTACTTGTGTCTCGGCGAAAACTATCATCTCGCTGAACATTCCGGCCTTCTCTGGACGCACAACTGGACATGAAAGTCTCCCTTCATCCAGCTTTTGTTACTTATCTTTTGGTTTCCACCACAAGACTTATTTTTCGTCTTCGCTCCAAGCAGTTTCCTGCTCTTCTTCGCTACTACAGACTAACCCGCCCCTGCGTTCTCTTTACTTCATGCAAGTTCCCAAGTTGCTCTGTTGAAGCCTGTTTTGTACTCTTTTCCTGCCTTTGCCGTTCGTTGTGCGGTCTCTTACAAGTTCCTATCTCCGCATTTATCCATGGACAAATGTGGAATCCATGTTTTAGCGAATTTTTAAATTATCGACGCCTTTTCGGTCAGTTCACTTTCGTTGATCTTTGTACAATTTACATGATGTTTTCTTAACACCTTTTCCGCATCACTCAATACCAAACGCTTTCGCTTTCCAGCACCATACAGTTGTTTGATTGATCTGCTTGGTCAGTCTCTATCTAAAAGGTCTCCCTCCATTTCTAACATGTATTGTCTTGGCGCATCACATTCTTTTTTACATAATCAGACCAGATTTTAATTTTTCTATCACTTTTGGTATGTTATTGTTAACTACATATTCTTTAAAGCTGCTTTTGACTACACTCTTACAACAATATTCTTTTGTCATTTTAGCCTTTATACATATATGCATAAAGGCATTTAAGTTTTTTAAATAAACTCTTTTTCTCTTCCTTTTCTTGTTTTTTTATATATACATATATCTCATCGAGCTCTATTATATCAGGTTCTTTTCTTTCCACTTTTCTCTCTCTGTTTACCTTACTACTCAGATTTTTATACATTTTATTACTAATGAATGACTTCCTCCACAAGAGAATCCTATCTTTCTTATTCATACATTGTTATTGTATAGCTGCACTGCAAATATTTTCTCTGATAGCTTGTGTTTGCCTCATCCAAATGAACGTCCACATTCCTTATATATATACCTTTGCTTTCCTCCTGCCTTCCCATTTTTATACGTATTTCTCACTTCAACAGTGACTGCATTTGTCTATCATAGCTTCCTCCCTTTATTTTTTTCAACTATGATAGATTATATAATATTTTTTTAAATCCATAAAAATAGTCCAATCCGCCTATTTTAGAGGTTGGTTTATCATTTTTTCTCCCTTTGATCTTTTTATTTCTTTCATACGTTTGTCGTGGTACAAAATTAGGTATGCTAAACAAGTTGCTCTAAATAATCTATAATTAGTCTACAAGTCAGCTCTACTTCATCTTCTAGGAAAAAATGATTACCAGAAATTCGTATATTTTTAATCTGTTGAGAGCTAAACTTTTGCCAGTTATTTACTGCATCATCAGTTATGCTATAGTCTTGTTTTCCATTTATGCACAAAACTGGACAAGGTGGAAGAATCAACGAAGGACATTCAAATTGATTTGCAATTCGAAAATCATTTCTAATTCCTGGTAAAACATAGGATTTAAATTCACGACTTTCTAAAGTTTCATAAGGGAGGCTTCGCACGTTTATCAAATATGTAAGTAGTTGATCATCTGAAAGAGTAGTGTGTACCTCGTTTTTAAACATTTCAGGTCCTCGACAAGCCGCCAAAATTAATGCTCGTGGGATAAATTTATTTTGTTGATATAAATGTTGTGCGGTATATACTGCAATCATAGCACCTAAACTGTGTCCATACAACACAACTGATCCTGCACAGTCTTTTACTACTTGCCAGTACATATCTAAAACCATATTTTCAAAGTTTTCAGCTAAAGGTTCATGGAATCGCTTACCATGGCCAGCATAATCTGGAGTCAAAAGAGCGAAAGATGATGGTAGGTAGTTTCGCCATGCACTGTAACTAAAAGAACTGCCGCCAGCATATGAAATTGCAATCAGTTTAATAGCCACTCATCCCCCATCCCCTCTTTCATTGTTGCAGATATTTTGGCAAAATCCCATTAGATCATTAGAAGAAATCGATTCTATTAAAACAGAGTATTCACCCTTGCAACACACTGATGCTGCATACCCTTCACGAATGAAAAGCGGGGTACAAATCCAATCGTTTTCTACATTTTTTCCTAATCCTCTGAGACCAAGCCCAATTGCTTTAAGTAGACTCTCTTTTTTTGTCCAAATTTGATAAAATACTTCATCCTGTTTGTCAAGAGTGGTTTTGAAAAATTTCTCTTGCTCAGTAAGATCAAAATAGCGTTTTGCAACTTGAGTCGGTATTTTTTGAATTTGTTCTATATCTGCCCCAACTTCTGATGCGCCTGTCACACACATGGCAATATCACCAGAATGAGTTAAGTTGAAATATAGCATATGTTTTTTGTCAGAACAATTCGAAAAATATGGTTTTCCGTTTAGATCACGAAGGATCATAGTAAATGGGAATTCGCTGTATTCCTTTTTCCATGCGTAAACTGCTAATAAAATAGCACAGGTATGTCGCATCATATCTTTCTGAAAAATATATTGTGGTGTTTGTGCTTCAAACATTTTTCGTATTTGCTCTAATAATACAAAGTCTAAATCATTACAAATTTCTAACCAAAACACCCTGAGTTTTTTTTGTATTATGTTAGCATCATATGTATAAATATTCATCTAAAAAACCAACTTAGTAAATTCATAAATTGCAATACCAACTGCAAGAGATAAGTTTAGAGAATCTATATTATTTGTGTGTTTTATGAAAATGCTTTGACCGATTTCAAGATAACTATCGCCAAGCCCACTCGACTCATTACCAAAAATAAGAGAATAGGGAACTGTTTTAGTATGAGAAAAAGAACCAAGTTTCCTTTTTCCGTTTAGCATAAATGAATATAATTTTCGTTTCTTACCAAACTGCTGTGTGTATTGTTCAAAACTGGGAAAACTTTGAAATTTTATCGAAAATAAAGAACCCATAGATGCACGAATAGTTTTTGGGTTAAAAACATCTGCAGCAGGTTCGATGAGAGCTAAGTTTTGTATACCGAATCCAACACAAGTTCTAACTATTGTACCTAGATTTCCCATATCACTAGGACTTACAATAACCACATGATTGGCATCAGAGCCTAGTTTTTCTTCATACTTTCGAACTACGCCTATTAGAAAAATATTTTCTTTATTACAAATACGGGCAAAAATACGTTCGTTTTCTAAGAGGAAAATTTTGTAATCAGTGCAATATTGCTTGACGTTTTTATAAATTTCTTCCGTGATAGAAGGGTGTATTATCACTGCTTTAACTTGTTCTTGTCGATTTTTAAGTAGTTCAAGTGTAGGAAACGAACCGAAACTATAGGTGTAATCCAGCTTTTTGGAGTATTTCTGTAATTCTTTCACTTTCAGTGTAAACACAGTTATGCTCCTTTACTAAAAATATTATATCTGATACGAAATGATACAAAGCATTAAACTGAATCATAACTAAAGTTTAAGGTGTTTTTAGAAATTACTTTTTTAGGGACTGTAAAAAAGATTGTGTAAAGTTGCCTTTTTTGTTGTTAATTTTTGTCCGAAATAATAAGCAACTGATTGTAAATCTGACTCCAATTCTGAATTTTTGCACACCACTTTTTCCAGACGCTCAACCCACAAATCTCTTTTCTCATGGATATTTCCAAAATGCTGCTAGCTCCGTCCGATTTCGCTGCCAACTTTCTCCTACATACCGATACTTATTATCCCATTTTGTTCTAAACTCTTCAAGTTTACACTCTCCCAGCTATGTATAATATTGACCTTAAATCTGCACTACTTCCTTTAAGTCTTTGCTTGATACATGCTTGGTTGCATTCCTTACTTGATGCACTATACATTTCTGATGTTCGCTTTGAGTAAAACCTGCTTGGATTGCTTCTTTTATTCCCGTTAAATTACCTGTGCAAAATATCACTACTTCTTTTACTCCTCTTCCTTTTATTTCCATCAACACATTTAGCCAATACTTCTCGTTTTGACTGGCTCCTAGCATATAGTCCCCAGTACTTCCCCTTATGTCCCTGCATACCTATTCCTACTAGCCCGTCTCTTGTCTTTCTTACTACTCCTTCTTCTTTTACATTATATAGTCCATCTAAAAACATTACTCTATACTTTTCTTGCAAGCGTCGGTTTTGCCATTCTTTTACTTTTTCCACCACTCCGTTTGTTATCTTGCTGATTGTTCCTTCTCTTACTTCAAATCCATATAGCTCCTTTATGTTCTCTCACATGTCTATGGTGCTTAGCCCCAATACTTACAAACTATTTATTTTATCTTCTATTTCAAATATGTCTCTTTTACCTTTCGGTTCTACCTTTGCTTCATACTCTCCTTGTCGGTCTATAGGTACTTCTAATTCTCCTTCTCTACTTTTTTCTCTGTTTCTATAGCTCCCGTTTTTGTAGTTTTCTCGCCCACCTTCTTTATTTTCTGACCTTCTAAATCCTAGATCCTCTTTCATTTCCTCATCATACATCAATCCTATCAGTCCTTTCTTAATTTCTACAATTATCTTATTCAAATCTTCCAAACTCTTTGCTTCTCCCTTCACTTTCTTCAACTCTTCTTTGTCAATTTTAACGCTCCTTTAGCTTCATTTTACTAAAGGAACTTTACACAGTCAACCCTTTTTTATTTAATTTCTAAAATACCTGCTCTTGTCAATTATAAATTATATAATATATTTTGAAAAAGTTGTAAATAGTGTGTAGTAGTTCATAACATATTAGACTCCTGTGTGTTTAAAGCGGACAAAGTATAATCAAGCGGAATTTGATAATTCAAGCCTCTATGATAACGCTTGTATTATACCAATTTAGCCAATCACGTATTCGCTCGTTTGCTTCTTGGCAATCTTTATTTCTATAAACGAACTGCTCTTTTATTGTCCTATTAAAGCGTTCTATATATACATTGCTTTTTGGACTATTCGGATAAGTAAATAAATGCTTCATTCTATTTACTTTCAAATAATCGTGGGCATATCCTTCAAATTCACTTTCATTGTCCGTCTGTATTCGTTTTATTTCAAATGGATAAAATCCTTTTAATTTCTTAAAGAAATCTTGCGCGTTTTTGCTGTTTAACCGACCATATTCTTAGCTAAAGGCAATCTTTTCAAATACGCCTATTGCACTTATAATATATCTTTTCTTTCCATCTATTCTTAAATGTATATTGTCGGCTTGTACTAAATCACCGGGTTCCTGCGGCTTATACTTTCCTATTGGTTCTTTTTTTATCTTTTTTACCTTTACTTTGCTTAAATTACCAGTACCTGCGTTGAATTTGTATTTTACTCCATTATCCAATAATCCCTTCTCTTTGAATTTTCGTATTATTCGCCCAATACTTGATATGGAAATTGTTCTTATACCTTCTTTCTTGCAATACTCATCCAAATGCGGCTTTATTTCGTCTTTATGTATATTGCCATCATATATGAAACCTTCTATTTTTCCCCTATTGCGCTTTTGCGTTTTTTCTTGTGACACCTATTGCCGAGAAGTAGTCCTCCTATCACAAATTCATTATATCCTTTTTGTCTATTAAACAATGTTGAGCGTTTAACTTCAAAGGCTTCTTGTGTTAACTTCAATCCATTCTTTTGGTAAAACAATGCTATCTTTTCACCTTCTTTGGCTATCGGATTACATTCTTGCGCACTTATCGCCTTTTGCAATGCATTTTACACTTTTGCTCTTTGCAGCTTCTAAAACTTGCTCATATACTGCATATTAGGTCCCCTGATGTTTTTGAAAAATGCGGACAGGTTTTAAAACCTGTCCGCATTTAACTTATCCTACCACATCAGCCCAATATGTATTTAAACTTTTTCACATACATAAACTTGATTATTTTAATATTATTTAATATTATATTGTATTATAATACTATAATTTACAGGATCACAATACTAAACTAGTAATTATAGGATAAATATGAAATATCCCCCTAGAAATTTATATAATTTATTACAACAAACAATAAAAACTCGACCTTTAGTGCCAAGACAAGCAGGAAAATCAATCCTTGCACAGGTGTGCAAAAGCTTAAACTATATTTATATTAGTTTTGATAGAGTCCTATTGCTATTATTCTGCAAAAACCGACCATAAAAGATTTTACTAATCTTTATAATTATGAGAGATTTATATAGTGAGCCCATTAGTCAAGACAAATAAAACCGGTAGCCCCTACTTGATTTGGAAATCTTATTTCATATCCCCTTAACAAATATGGATATTTTTTATGGCTCTCATCACTTATAATCGTCTCCTTTTTTCTTCTTTTTTGTTACTTCTATAACTTCTTTCAATACTTCGTATATCTTACGATATCTATAAAAGGGCAGTTCTATCATTACTCCTTGTATCCACCCCAATATCGCTTTTTTATCTCGCTTCTTGTAATAATATGAGGAACATCCTATACCTAAATATTGGCATTGCTCTTCTATATTCAACTCCTTCATTTCAGGCTCGACAAGTCTGCTTCTTTACCATATATTCGTATGTACTTTTTCTTTAAGAATTCTACCCCCCCCCCCCATTGGCCTTCCCTAATTGCCTATGCAGCTCATCTATATTGCTTCTAATGCTACCTTTTGCCTTAAACCCTTCTTCGTATACTTTTTTATGTCCTATTTTTAGAGCCCATTATATTATTAGGCTCTAAATTTAAAAAAGGAACTTTGTTGTTTACACAGGGAATGAACTTGTTCCCATAGGAGGCAAAATCTGGGCGGTACCGTCTGTTATTTATGGAACGCAAATTAATTACATATACGAACACTAAATATTAATTACTATCCCTAAAGTATCTTTGAAAGAATCAATTTTCTTAATTAACTACATTTACAAGATTTTATTTCTTTTATTATATTTGGAACTATTTCGTATATATCACCTTCTAATGCATAAGTAGCTATCTGCATCATATGGCAAGAAGAATCTTTATTAATTGCAATAATAATGTCTGCATTTACACCAACAGTATGCTGCATATGGCCAGATATTGCACAAGCTATATAAAGTTTAGGAGAAACTGTCTTACCTGTCTGCCCTATTTGGTGAGAATAAGGTATCCATCCACTATCAACAGCAGCCCTAGATGCCCCTAAAGCCCCTCCTAAGAGATCTGCAAGTTCTTTTAAAAGTTTAAAACCTTCAACACTTCCAACACCTCTTCCACCTGCTACTACAATATCTGCATCAGAAATATCTATAGAACTACTTTCATCTTTTACAAAGCCTAAAAATTTTGTTCTATTTACTATTGTTTTGATGTCCAATTTAAAATCAACGATTTCGCCTGTTAGTCCCTCTTGCAGTTGGGCTTCTTTAAAAACTCTATGCCGGACTGTAGACATCTGAGGGCGATGTTCTGGAGTTACAATAGTAGCCATAACATTGCCACCAAAAGCAGGTCTAGTTTGTTTTAAATTTCTTGTATCATGATCTATTTCTAAAGACATACAATCTGCAGTAAGACCAGTTTTAATTTTTGCTGCAACTCTTGGAGCAAAAGAACGCCCTATATCTGTGGCACCTATTAAAACAATTTCAGGTTTTTCTTGCTCTATCAATTGAGAAAAAACAGTCGAATAAGATTCTTCTTGAAACTCAAGAAGAAGAGGGTCATCACAAACATAAACTTTATCAGCACCTCTATTAATGAATCCTTGAGCTTTTGCTTTTATGTTATCACCAATTAAAATAGCGCTAAGAGTTGTTCCTAATTCTTTTGCAAGATGTTTCCCTTTATTTAATAGTTCATACGAGAGTCTATGAACAACTCCATGCCTTTGCTCTGCATATACCCAAACACCTCTGTAAAGGTTTTTGTCGACATTTGTTACTGGCACATCTTTTGTAAACTCTATTGCATTAAATTTGCAAGTTTGGATGCAAAGCCCACAATAAGTGCATTTGTTTAAATCTATACTTGCAAGCGCAAGTTTTTTAGGATGTTCAGCTCTTTGGAGCATAGAGATTGCACCGAAAGGACAAGCTTTAGCACACATTTGGCAACCCACACATTTTTCGCTTATAATCTTAATAGTATTTGCCATTTTAGAAAGCTCCCATTTTTGCAAAGTGAAAAGTTAGTTTGTATTCCACTTTTTATAATTGTTCTTTATATAATTCCAAGATCAAGCAACCTTTTAACCAAGTTAGCAGCGACATCTTTTGCTTGACCTACAAACTTTTCTCCACCTGTTCTTTGCGGAGGGCTAAATATTTTCACAACTTGGGTAGGAGATCCGCTCAAACCTATTCTTTTTGTATCAGCTCCAATAGAGTCCACATTAAAAGTTTTAATAATAGCTTTTTTTGCAGCCATTTTACCTTTAAGAGAAGGTACTCTTGGATTATTGATCTCTTTTACGACAGTAAACAAAACAGGAAAGGAGCTTTCTATCAAATCGTAGCCATCTTCCATCATTCTTTCTACTTTAATTGAATTATCATCTACAACTTCAATCTTTTTAACACAAGAAACGTGCGGTATGTTAAGCATTTCTGCTATAGCAGGCCCAACTTGAGCAGTATCACCGTCTGAGGCTTGTTTGCCACAAATTATAATATCGTACTCCCCTATTGTTTTTATAGCACTGGATAAAGTGTAGGAAGTTGCCAAAGTATCTGAACCGCCAAAAGCTTTATCACTTACTAAAACAGCTTCATCTGCACCTCTAGCAATAGCTTCTCTTAACGAAGATTCTGCCTGCTGTGGGCCCATGGTTATAACTGTTACTTTGCCACCAAATTTCTCTTTAAGTCTTACTCCCTCTTCTATAGCATACTCATCATAAGGGTTTATTATAGATTCTACACCTTCTCGTTTAAGTCTACCTGTATTTGCATCAATTTGTACATCTGTTGTGTTAGGTACCTGCTTAATACAGACAATTATTTTCATTTTTTCCCCACACCTATCAATATAAATAAAACTATCAAAAAAATTTACTTAGCTTTTGCTGCAGATTCTTTTATAAGATTAAGAGCAATTTCATTTTTTTGAATCTGACTTGTCCCTTCATAAAGAGTTGTTATTTTTGCGTCTCTCATCATTTTTTCTACAGGATACTCTCTAGAATACCCATACCCACCAAGAATTTGCACGGCATTTGTTGTTACTTTCATAGCAACTTCTGAGCAAAAAAGTTTAGCCATTGCCGATTCTTTACTAGTACGTTTTGAAGTACCAGAATCTATCATCCTTGCAGAAGCATAAAGCAATGCTCTTGCAGCTTCAACTTCTGTGGCCATATCTGCAAGCATATGTTGTATACCCTGAAAAGAGGCTATAGGTTGCCCAAATTGTACTCTCTTTCTTGCATAATCCACAGCCTCATCTAATGCCCCAGATGCTATACCAAGAGCTTGGGCTGCTACTCCTGGACGAGAGTTATCTAATGTAGCTTGAGCTATCATTAAACCATGCCCTTCTTTTCCTAAAAGACTATCTTTATGTACTTTACAATCTTTAAATATAAGTTCTCTTGTAGAAGAAGCTCTTATACCCATTTTTTTTTCTTTTTTACCAAACTCAAAACCAGGAGTTCCTTTTTCTACTATAAAGCAAGAAATTCCCCTTGCACCTTTTGAAGGGTTAGTTTTTGCAAAAATAGTATAAGTTTCTGCATCCCCGCCATTAGTTATAAAACACTTTGTACCGTTTAAAATATAATAATCACCGTCTTTAACTGCAGTGGTAGTCATACCAGCAGCATCAGAACCTGCTGAGGCTTCAGTTAAACCAAAAGCAGCAAGTTTTTTGCCAGAAGCAATGTCAGGCAAATATTTTTTCTTTTGTTCTTCATTTCCCACTAGAAGAATTGGAAGAGTCCCCAGCGCTGTAGCAGCAAGCGAAAGTGCAATTGCACCATCAACTTTACAAAGCTCTTCAACAACAAGCGCAAGACCCATTATACCTTTACCAAACCCACCATATTCTTCAGGTATATAAACACCGCACAAATCAGCTTGCGCAAACTCTTTTACAATTTCCCATGGAAATTCTTCTTTTTCATCGTAATGTTCTCTAACAGGCCTTATTTTTTCCACTGCTATATTTCTAGCAGTTTCAACCATCATCTGTTCTTCTTCAGACAACATATAGTTCATCACCATAATTTTAACCCCTTTTAATAAAATCTACCGACGGAAATGTTGCTTGTTAAACATTATTTACGTCCAGAGACTCTTTTAGGTTTTTTAAAGATTTTTGAGCTGCAACTTGATGCGCTTCTTTTTTAGAGCTCCCCACTCCGTTGCCTAAAAGCTCACTATTTACAAATACTGCTGCTTCAAATCTTTTATTGTGTCCAGGACCAAATTCTTTTACTATTCTATATTCTGGGATTTTTTTATATAAGTGTTGAGCAATTTCTTGAAGTTTACTTTTATAATCTGTTATTACTATTTCTTGCTTAAAATCTAAAAATTTTAGAACAAAATTTCTTGCATTTTCAAAACCACCATCTAGATATATAGCACCTACAACAGCCTCAAAAGCATCACAAAGCAAGCTTTCTCGTTCCCTAGACTCTCTTGTATCATCGCTTTTACCTAAAAAAATGTAATCACCCAAATTTATTTTTTGTGACCAAACACTTAAATTAGGCGCAGAAATAATTTGAGCTTTTAATTGAGACAACTTGCCTTCACTGTATGTAGGATAGTGTAAATATAAGGTTTCTGCAACGATAGCCGACAAAACACTATCACCTAAAAATTCCATACGCTCATTGCAACTGTTTTGACCTATTTGAGATGCATAAGACTTATGAGTTAAAGCCGTTATTAAAACTTCAAGGTTATTAAATACATATTCAATAATCTTTTGAAATTTTATTATTTTTTTACTTATCATATTTCTTTACTACTATTGCAGCATTATGACCACCAAATCCTAAAGAATTTGAAATTGCGCAAGTTATAGCTTGTTTTCTTGCCACATTTGGCACATAATCCAAATCGCAATCAGGATCAGGAGTTTGGTAGTTGATAGTTGGATGTATAAAACCTTCTTGCATACCTAAAACAGTAGCAGAAAGCTCAACTCCAGCTGCACCTCCTAAAAGGTGGCCTATCATAGATTTTGTAGAAGAAACAGGTATGCTGTAAGCTCTATTTCCAAAAACTTTCTTTAGTGCAAGAGTTTCAATTCTATCGTTCATAGCTGTAGATGTGCCATGCGCATTTATGTAGTCAACATCTTCTTTAGAAATGCCTGCATCACAAATAGCTTTTTCTATAGCCATAACAGCACCTTTAGCTTCAGGATCTGGAGCTGTTATATGATAAGCATCATTAGACGCACCGTAACCTGCAAGTTCAGCGTATATTTTTGCTCCCCTACTTAATGCGTGTTCCAAAGTTTCAAGAACAACAACACCAGCGCCTTCTCCTATAACAAAACCATCTCTATCTTTATCAAAAGGTCTAGACGCTTTAAGTGGGGCATCATTTCTTTGGGAAAGAGCTTTCATAGAACAAAAGCCTGCAAGACCTAGTGGAGTAATAGCACTTTCGGAACCACCAGCAATTATTACATCTGCATCTGAACTTCTCATCAACCTTAGCGCATCACCTAAAGCGTGGTTAGATGAAGCACAAGCACTTGTAACTGCATAGTTTGGCCCAGTAAAACCATATTTAATAGCTATTTCTCCAGGTAGCATGTTTGTAATTATCATAGGGATTAGAAAAGGGCTTACTCGTCTAGGTCCTTTTGCAAGTAAAGTCTGCTCTTCTTTTTCAATTACATCCAAACCACCTATACCAGTCCCTGTTATAACACCAATTCTTGACAAATCTTCTTTAGATAAATCTAAACCAGAATCTTCTATAGCCATCTTTGCAGCTGCAAAGCCAAACTGTGTAAACTTTGCCATTTTCTTTATATTTTTTTTGTCTATAAATTCTTCTGGATTAAAGTTTTTAACAATTCCAGCAAATTTTGTAGAATAGGGACTTGTGTCAAAAAAATCTATTAGAATAGCTCCAGATTTCCCTTCTTTTAAAGCTTTAGCAAACTCAAGCATACCTATACCTATAGGTGTAACGACTCCTATGCCGGTTATAACTATTCTCTTATTCATTATTTATGCCTTATTTTGTAACATGTGCCTTAATATAATCTATAGCATTTCCTACAGTCTGTATTCTTTCTGCATCTTCATCTGAAATTTCAATACCAAATTCTACTTCAAAAGCCATAACAAGCTCTACGGTATCTAAAGAATCTGCCCCTAAATCATTTACAAACGATGCGCCTGCTACAACTTCAGCAGGGTCTACGCCCAACTGTTCAACAATAATCTCTTTTACTCTAGCCTCAAAATCTGCCATTTTCACGTCCCCCTTTATTTTTTGCAATTTTTGTACATATTGGCAACTTTTTATATTACATCTAAGGTAATAATTATTTTACATATACATCCCACCATTTACCGCTAAAACATGCCCTGTTATATAAGACGAATCGTCACTTGCAAAAAATAACGCTGCTTTTGCTATATCAGAAACTTCTCCAAGTCTTGCTAAAGGTATAGTGCTAGAGATAACCTTTTTCTTCTCTTCTGTAAGCTTATCTGTCATAGCTGTACGTATAAACCCTGGAGCAATAGCATTTACCAAAATATTTCTTGACGCGAATTCTCTTGCGCACGTCTTTGTCATAGCAATAACGCCACCTTTAGTTGCAGAATAATTTATCTGTCCAGCATTCCCCATCTGTCCAGCTACAGAAGCTATATTTATTATTCTGCCCTGTCTTGCTTTAAGCATAGATTTACTTACAGCTTTTATACAATTAAATACACCTTTTAAATTAACAGCAATAACAGCATCCCATTGTGCTTCTGTCATTGTCAAAACAAGATTATCCTTTGTTATTCCTGCATTGTTGGTTAGTATATCTATTTTGGAGAATTTGTCAAGAGCAGCTTTTATTAAAGTTTCGCATTCTTCTAACTTTGCAACATCACATACAGCAGACATAGTTTCAACATTATATTTTGTTTTTATTTCTTCTGCTGTTTTTAAAGCAGCCTCTGCATTAATATCTGATATCACAATATTAGCACCTTCTGATGCAAAAGTTTCAGCTATTGACTTACCTATACCGCCAGCAGAGCCTGTAATAACAGCTACTTTTCCTTGAAGTCTCATTTACTTAATTCCTCCAATGCTTTTTGCAAACTTATACTGTCTTGAATATTTAAAGCTTTTTTTGTTTTGTCAATCCTTCTTAACAACCCAGACAAAACTTTTCCAGGGCCAATTTCTATAAACTTTTCATAACCTAACAAAATCATATTTTGTACGCTTTCATCCCACTTTACCGGACTTTTTATTTGAGCAACAAGCTTCTCTTTTATTTGAGACACATCTTTAGTAAGCTGCGCGTCACAATTTGTATACACTCCAAAAAAAGGATTATTAAAATTATACTTTTCTAATTCCTTTGACATTGCATCTGAAGCAGAGTTCATAAGAGAAGAATGAAAAGGTCCAGAAACATTTAATATAATAGCCTTTGCACCAGCCTCATTTGCAAACTCCATAGCTTTATTTACCGCAGCAGAAACACCTGCTATAACTATCTGCTCTGGAGAATTAAAATTAACTGCTTGGCAAACACCATAAGAAGAGGCTTTGATGCAAATATCTAAAACTTGCTTTTTCTCTATACCTAAAATTGCAGCTATTGTGCCAGGATTTTTGCAAGAAGCTTCTTGAATAAACTTACCTCTAGCTTTTACCATTTCCAAACCATCTTTAAAACTAAAAAACCCTGCTGCGCATAATGCACAATATTCACCAAGTGAATGCCCTGCTGCAACAAATTCTGAATTTGTAAAATTATAGTTAGCTTTAAAAACTTCAAAAATAGCCATAGAAACAGTAAATATTGCAGGTTGAGCATATTGGGTAAGTTTTAGCGTACTTTCAGGACCATTAAAAATAATATCTTTTATGTCATTTCCTGCCAAATCTATAATTTCTTTTGCTTTAGAATATTTCTCATAAAGATCTTTACCCATACCAACTGTTTGTGAGCCCTGGCCTGGAAACATCAACGCTATTTTTGACATTTTACCCTCTACTATATTTAAACTTTTAATACTACAGCTCCCCACGTAAACCCACCACCAAAAGCAACAAGCTCAACTAAGTCCCCTTTATTTAGCTTGCCTGTTTTTATAGCTTCATCTAGTGCTGTAATTGTAGTTGCAGATGAAATGTTTCCAGTTTTATGTATGTTAACAAAAACCCTCTCCATAGGAATACCCATCTTTTTTGCAACAGCCTCAATTATTCTCATATTTGCTTGATGAGGAATAAAAAGTTTTATATCTTCCAATCTTTTTTCTGAAAGTTCTAAAGCTTTTTGAGCTGCAAATACCATTTTAGGTATGGCTGCCTTAAAAACTTCTTTCCCTTGCATTTTTATTGAGTGTAAATTTTCATCTACAGTTTTAGCAGTAGCTGGATTGACGCTTCCACCACCAGGCATAAAAAGCAAGTTAGCATAAGAACCATCTGCCCCTAAAAAAACAGATAAAATATCGTCATTTTGCTGCGAAGCAGACAAAATCATAGCACCTGCACCATCTCCAAATAGAATACAAGTATTTCTATCTGCCCAATCTGTAATTTTAGAAAGTTCTTCTGCACCAACCAATAAAATATTTTTATAAAGTCCAGATTCTATAAATGCTCTTGCAGTAGCAATTCCATAAACAAATCCACTGCAAGCTGCAGACAAATCAAAAGCTGGAACTGAACCTAACCCTAATTTCTTTTGTAGCAAACAAGCTGTAGAAGGAAAAAACATATCTGGTGTAATTGTAGCTACTAAAACTAAATCTATTTCTTTAAGTTTTATATTTGCAGCTTTAATAGCTTCTAAAGAAGCTCTATATGCAAGATCTGATGTGTACTCACCATTAGCAGCTATTCTTCTTTCTTTTATTCCAGTCCTTGTACTTATCCACTCGTCAGAAGTTTCAACAATTTTTTCTAGATCAGCATTAGTAAGAACTTTATTTGGGAAATATGAACCTGTACCTAAAATTTTGACACCAATTTTTTTATTCATTATTTATAACCTTATTGTATTTTGCTATAGCTTCTTTTATTTCATAAACAAGATTATGCTTTGCAGCTCTTACACCCGCAAAAATTGCATTTTTTACAGCTTTAGCATTAGAACTACCATGCCCCACTATGCTGATCCCATTTACACCTAAAAGTGGAGCCCCGCCAACTTCAGTATAATCAACATTTTTTCTTAAATCTTTTATAGCAAGCCACAAAAATGGTAAAGATGCCCACGCAAGAGGGTGCTTTTTCAAAGCTTTTTTAACTAGCTTTAAAATCATTTCAGAAAGACCTTCCCCAAATTTTAAAATAACGTTTCCGACAAAACCGTCACATATAACCACATCTGCTTTAGCCCTTGGAATATCTCTACCTTCTATATTGCCTATAAAATTTATATCAGCTTTTTTTAAAAGCTCAAAAGCAGCCAAAGAAAGTGCATTACCTTTTGTAGGTTCTTCACCAACCGAAACTAACCCTACTCTTGGTCTTTTTATCCCAGCAACTTTCTCACAAAACAAACTAGTCATTATTGCAAACTGCAGTAAATGTTCTGGCTTACAATCCACGTTAGCTCCCATATCCGCAATTATACAACTACCCTCTATAGCAGGGAAAAATGTAGATATAGCAGGTCTTAAAACACCTTCTATTCTTTTTAAATAAAAAAGAGCAGCTGCCATAATTGCTCCGGAATTACCCATAGAGACAAATGCATCTGCTTTACCATCTGCAACAAGACTTGCACAAATAGATAAAGATGAATTTCGCTTGTGACGAACAGCCTTTACAGGATGCTCGTCCATAGCGATAACTTCATCAGCATTAATTATTTCAATATTAAGAGCCTTTAAATTATATTTTTTACTGTACTTAGACATCTCATCAAGAATAGATTTTTCTTTACCTACAAGCAAAATCTTATGATTGGACTGTTTTGTAGCTAAAATTGCGCCTTCAATAGTCGATACCGGCGCAAAATCTCCACCCATTGCATCCAGTGCAATTATCATTTTGCTTGAGCCTCTTCTTGAGTATTTTCAGCCTTTTTAACTTTTTTAGGCACAATTAAAACTCCATTATAAAAACCACATTCAGGACACACTTTATGAGGCATTTTTGATGCACCACAGTTTGAACATTTGCCAACATTTGGAGCATCTAGTTTTGAATTTGCTGATCTTCTACAATCCCTACGATGTGGGGTATGTTTCCTTTTGGGATTTGGCATCTTTACTTCCTCCGATATTTATTTAACAATTCTTTCCATCTTTCTTTAATACAGTTGTCGTACTCATCAACACAAAAACAAGAATCGCCTTTTTTATTACGTCTTCCACAAATTTTACATATACCTAAACAATCACTACTACAGATAGGTTTTGATGGCATTTCAAGAAGTATTAACTGTCTAACTTCCTCATTAACATCAACACAACCTTCTTTAACATCCATATCTACGTTAATAGGAATTTCCAAAGGATGACTGTAGGGTTGAAGGCAAAGAGAGCATTGTTGTTCAATAAAACCTACTAGTTTGCCTTTTATATATATTTTAGAGTCAGAAACTTTAACAGCTACAAAAGATACACTTATATTTATTTGATAACCAATATCATTTGTATATTTACATTCCTTTATCTCTATTGTGTCTTTTTTTAAAAAGTCAGACAAATGTATAATCAATTCTTTCATAACAATCCTTTAGATTATAAGATGTTAATTATATATTTGTCAACACCGCTTTAGACTCCTTAGCAATCATCAACTCTTCATTAGTAGGTATAACCATAATCTTAACTTTTGAAGATTTTGTAGAAATAACTCTTTCTTTATCAGAAGATTTAGC
Organism: Christensenellaceae bacterium; assembly: GCA_031288735.1. Taxonomy (GTDB): domain Bacteria; phylum Bacillota; class Clostridia; order Christensenellales; family DTU072; genus JAITQU01. Next base: position 4,627 of record JAITQU010000114.1, on the reverse strand, counting down.
GTTTTCTTCTAAATCTATTTCTACACCTAATGCACTTAAATTTTTACAAACATTCTCTCTTACATGAAAAGAATGTTCTCCAATACCTGCAGTAAAAACTAGAGCATCTACACCATTTAAAATTCCAAAATAAGCACATATATATTTTTTTACACTATAACAAAGCATTTCAAAAGCTAAAGAAGCTCTTTTGTTACCATTTGCACTTGCTATCAAAATATCTCTCATATCAGCAGAAACGCCAGAAATACCAATCAACCCGCTTTTTTTATTCATAAGCTTATTTAGAGCATCTCCTTCTTTATATTGTGGATACTTATCTAGAATATAAGGGACTATCGCAGGGTCAATATTTCCGCACCTAGTCCCCATCATAACACCTTCTAAAGGAGTAAACCCCATAGAAGTATCAACAACTTTAGCGTTCTCAATAGCAGTAATACTACTACCATTTCCCAAATGAGCTGTTATCAACTTAATTTTACTTAACGGCCTGCCCAACATTTCTGCAGCTCTTTGAGAAACGTAATCATGAGAAGTACCATGAAAACCGTATCTTCTTATATGGTCCTTTTCAAAAAATTCATAAGGTAATGCGTACATATAAGCATAATTGTGCATGGTTTGGTGAAAAGCTGTATCAAAAACTAAAACTGAAGGAACTCCGGGAAGCATTTTTTCAACAGCTTCTATACCAGCATAATGAGCAGGCATATGAAGTGGCGCTAACAAAAAACAATCTTTTAAATCTTTCTTTACTTCTTCTGTAACCAAAACTGACTCATGAAACTTATCTCCACCATGAACTATTCTATGTCCAACAGCAGCAATTTCATTAATATCTGAAATCATCCCACTCTTTTTATTTAAAAGCTCTTTTATTATAAGCTTTACAGCTTCAGTGTGATTTAAAACTTTTACAACTTCTTTTTGTTTTTTTACTTTTTGTGACTGCTTTGTATAAAAAGCTTTGGGAGAACCTATGCATTCAACAATACCCCAAGCAAGCTTTTTTTCATTGTGTATTTCAAACAGAGTATACTTAACAGATGAAGAGCCACAATTAACTACTAATATTTTCATATTTATAAAACTCCAAGTTTGTTTAAATTACAAAAAAACAACTTACTTTGATATTAATTTTATAGTATTTTAGACATCTTGTCAAATTATACCGTCTATAAAATTGCGTACTTAGTCAACATTATATCAACATCAAACAAAATGCAGCAGATATTGATTTAATTTAGAACCTTACCTGCGTTATCTCAAAGAGCAGCTTATGAGCAATAAACATTTAATATTTCAAAAGGGGTCTCTCTAAAAAACACAAATGCCTATAATTACTGTGATTTTTTTGACAATGCAAGGCAAAAAACGCAGGGTTTATCGTACCCCAAACACAAGTTTTTTAGCGCAGCAGTGTAGAAAAAGGCATAGTAAGGATATGCACTAAGGTTTTTAGAGAGGGCCCATTCAGTGTTTGAAGCAAAATTCATTTATGCCTTTCTTACCTTATCATTTTGCAAGTTTGCTAATTTGTTTAAATGTTTACTTGCGATTGCTCTAGTAACGTAGATAAGAGTCTAAACTAGGCCAACCAAACTATTTAAATCAATTTTTTTTAACTAATTCACATAGCTTTTCTTAAATTCTAAAGCTTCGTTATCTATTTTTAACACATCCACTGTTACAGTGTCACCTTCCTTAAAATCTCCTGAAATAATTTTTGAGGAAAGAGGGTTTAATAAATAATTTTGTATTGCTCTTTTTAAAGGCCTTGCACCAAAAGCAGGGTCATAACCTTTTAAAGACAAAAAGTCTTTTGCTTTCTCTGATAACTTTACATTTATTTTTCTTAACAAAAGACGGTCTTGTAATGTTTTAATTTGAATATCTACAATTTTATTTAGCTCATTAGAATTTAAGTTTTTAAATATTATTATTTCATCAATCCTATTTAAAAATTCTGGTCTAAAAAAAGCACGCAATTGTTGATTTATATTAATTTTAATCTCTTTATCATCTTTACCGGACTGAATATATTGTGAACCTATATTTGATGTCATAATTACAACAGTATTTTTAAAATCAACTGTTGTACCTTGGCCATCTGTAAGCCTACCATCGTCAAACAGTTGAAGCATAATATTAAAAACTTCCGTGTTTGCTTTCTCAATTTCATCAAACAGGACAACACAATAAGGTCTTCTTCTTACAGCTTCTGTAAGTTGGCCACCTTCTTCAAAACCAACATATCCAGGAGGCGCACCTATGAGTCGGGAAACACTATGTTTTTCCATGTACTCTGACATATCAATTCTTACTATATTTTTTTCATCATCAAACAAAAGTTCCGCTAAAGCCTTTGCAAGTTCTGTTTTACCAACCCCAGTAGGACCCAAAAACAAAAATGAGCCTATAGGTTTATTTGGATCAGAAATACCAGAACGTGACCGTCTTACAGCATTAGATATAGCAGTTATTGCCTCATCTTGACCTATGACTCTATTATGAAGACTAGTTTCCATTTTAAGAAGTTTTTGAATTTCGCTTTGCATCATACGGCTAACAGGAACGCCTGTCCACCTACTTACAACTTGAGCAATATCATCTTCATCAACTTCTTCCTTTAACATCTTTTTTTCTTTTTGAAGTTCAAGAAGTTTCTTGTTTTCCTCTTCAAGCTGTTTTTGCATATTTGGAATTTTTCCATAACGAATCTCTGCAACTAAGTTCAAATCACCATTCCTTTCAGCTTTTTGTTCTTCAATTTTTATGTTTTCTATCTTTTCTTTAAAGTGTCTTATTTTGGAAATAGAGTCCTTCTCTTTTTCCCAATGGACTTTCATGTTACTAGATTCTTGCCTCAACTTGTCTATCTCTTTTTCAATATTAAAAAAACGCTCTTTAGATGTAGAATCTGTTTCTTTTTTTACAGCTTGTTTTTCTATCTCCAGTTGCCTTATTTTGCGTTCAATAGAGTCTAGCTCTGTTGGCATAGAGTCTATTTCTATTCTAAGCCGACTAGCAGCCTCATCAATTAAATCTATAGCTTTATCTGGCAAGTGTCTATCTGTTATATATCGTGCACCTAAAGTTGCAGCTGACATCAATGCAGAATCTTTTATTTTTACACCATGATGCACTTCATACTTTTCTTTTATTCCTCTTAAAATCGCTATTGTATCATCGATAGACGGCTCTCCTGCAAAAACAGGTTGAAAACGCCTTTCTAAAGCAGCATCCTTTTCAATATATTTTCTATACTCATCTAAAGTCGTAGCTCCAACAAGACGAAGTTCTCCTCTAGCAAGCATTGGCTTTAACATATTAGCTGCATCAACTGCACCTTCAGAAGCACCTGCGCCCACTATTGTATGTAGCTCGTCTATAAATAAAATTACAGCTCCGTTTGCACTAGCAATTTCCTTTAAAACTGCTTTAAGTCTATCTTCAAACTCACCTCTATATTTGGCTCCTGCTATTAATGAACCTAAATCTAAAGCAATAATTTTTTTATGTTTCAAACTTTCTGGGACATCACCTGAAATTATTCTTTGCGCAAGACCTTCAACTATTGCAGTTTTCCCTACTCCCGGATCTCCAACTATAGCAGGATTATTTTTTGTCCTCCTTAACAAAACTTGTACACATCTACGTATTTCTTCATCTCTACCTATAACCGGGTCTAACTTTCCTTTTTTGGCTAAATCAGTTAAATCCTTCCCATACTTTTCTAATGCCTGATACTTGTCTTCAGGATTCTGGTCTGTAACACGCTGATCACCTCTAATACTTACAAGAGCTTTCAAAATAGAGTCTTTTGAAAGACCGTACTTTTTTAATATTTTAGAAGATTTTTCTTGAGTCTCTTCGGAAATTGAAATTAATATATGCTCTGTAGAAACAAACTCATCTTTTAAATTTTTAGCAATCTTTTCTGAATTGTTTAAAATTTTATTTAAAACTGAAGACAAAAAAACATTACCGCCTGAAACTTTAGGTTTCTTTTCAACTTCAGAAATTAACTCGTTAGAAATGCTTGTTAATAACATCGTCTCTTGACCAGTAGCAGCAATTTTTTTAATTATTGCTCCAACTGTACCATCTTTTTGTTTAACTAATGCGTATAATAAATGTTCTGAAGTTATCTCTTGATTTGCATAATCTAAAGCTATATTTTGAGCGTCTGCTAAAGCTTCTTGCGACTTAACAGTAAACTTAGAAATATTCATTTCTCCTCCTCTTACATACAAGACTAATAAGAACTACTTTTTTGCACTAAATATATTAGACTCTAAGTCTACTAAAAAGTTTTTTATATATTCAACTATATTTACGTTATATGTATCTTTTATTAATTTAAAAGCATAATGTTTCCCAGAAACAAACTCTATTTTATTTGAATAATCATTTATTAACCTTGTAATATCTAAATTAGAAAAATCTAAAGTTTTAAAAAAGTATATATATAAATACTTAATATCTTCAGAAATTCTTTCTATTCCTATTTTTTGAGCTAAAAGTCTTAAATTGGTTATATTTAATAACATCTGTGTTTCTAGTGGAATCTTTCCGAAACGATCTAAAAGCTCTAATTTTATACCATCTACTGCTTTTTGAC
>JAITQU010000178.1 GCA_031288735.1 Christensenellaceae bacterium | reverse complement strand
CAGTACGTAAATCTCTAATTTCTTCATAATATAGGCCTAAGCTATATGTTACACTATTTATCACAAAAAAAAAATCTTCACTGATGTCTCCTTAATGAAGGAAAGTCATAATTAACTATGGATAAAATAAGTATATTTAATGTTTTAATTAATTTAAAGAAACGTACCATGAAATAAGTCACGTTAGAAAATTGGGCCTACAAAAAGACATTAATAGTTATTATACCAATATTAGACTTTTATTATACTGTAATTCGAATTTCAGTTGAAGTATTGAAAAATTCTGTCATTGATTCGTATTTTGTTTTTGTCATGGTTATAAGATTTCTGAAGTATCGAATTTAACCTTAAATATCTTAAACTATCAACCGTCAATGTTTCATATATATAGCAAAACTAAGTAACTGGTAATTATAAATAGCAACAGGTAAATATATAGAATTATAGAATAATTATATAGATTATAATTGCCAAAAACAGTGGTAAATAAGATAAATTTGGTGATAATAGTAGTTTTTAAATTTTTTTTAAACATTTTTACCACCTGTTACATTCGTAATTACCAACGTCCATTGGTAACTAAAGTAAATAGAATTTTATGATGAAATTCTTGAAAATTTTATTACGCATGAATGCTTTTGGAAACCTAAACAGAGCAGGTTATCGGCCCTGAAATACGAAGGATATTGCCCATTGACGAACTAAACAGAAAAACAGGGTTCTTAGTACATTAACTATAGGACATCGGTATTTATGAAGACTTTCATGTAATTATTCATAATTACCAGTAAAGTTGATTATTATAACGAGATTTAACAATACATTTACATTTTTAGGTAATTTCGTATAATTTTCCGTCCTTATTCATAAGTAATAAATTAGTCAAATTTATCATGAAATATATATATATATATATTGAAATTTGTGATTAGTTGCATAAGACTGCAGTTTCGCCAAATATCAGAATACATTATGCACAACGTCAGAAAGTCATCTCATTTACAAAATTCGTAGTGATAATATGATTTGTATACATATGCCTATTAGTGCTAATAGGCCTAATCCTACTCATTTAAAAAGTGTTTACATTATGTCCATAGGCCTAACTCGAACCAGAAGTTACACGTAAACTTAACCTCAATTTTTATTTCTCTTTAGAAAGCCGATTTAAAAAATTTACACCAACTTCTGAACATACAAAATCGTAAAATAGCTAAAATTACAAACAATTCTGTGCCAATTTTATAAAAATTAGGCCTAAGAATTAAATATTATTAACTAATATAAGTTTGATTAGTAATTTACGACTCTTTAGTTTCTAAAACCAATAGATATATCCGGCATTAGAAGAAGATATAGAAATTGAGGTAGATATTCTACACAAAAATGAAATACTCTTAGAAATTTTGACTTACCAGAAATGTTTCGTTTAGGAGAAAATATGAAACGTCTTTTTCTCCAGCTGTTGCGTCAACTATAAACAGGCGATCTTCGATTCACAGAGGTCACTTCATCACAGCTGCAAACAAACAGGTCACGTGAGCTGAGTATCGTGATTTAAAAAAAATAATAATAAAACGAAACACAAATATCTTTGAAAATACAGAGCTACATTATTTATGTCATAATTATAGTAAGAAGCCTAAATATTATCAGAATATTGTAAGATAAAATAGGCCTAATTACAGAATTGTATTTAGCTAATTCATTTATCTGTGTATGAAAAGATGGCGGTTTTTATTTACATGAAAAATTATTATGTGAAAATTCTGTCTATGAGAGAAAAACGAATTATTACGTAGGCCTAAAAAATGTGCACTAGGAAAGCAATACTTGGGCCTACAATCTATTAAATGGGGTTAATTTTCTACGCTGGCCCTAACCGAGATAAAATCCTGGGACTTCCTTGTAGAGATAAGAAAATGAAGCGAAAAATTCGTTCACAACTGCAAGAACCCCGGTCGGGATTCGAATTGAGGATGTACTGAATAAGTTACCTCGAATAAACAGGGGTAATTTCGCAAAATTTCAGAATATGGAACTAATTTTTTTATAAATAAAATTACAAACTTCCAGACCCTCGAACACATAGAGTATAAACCTCTTAGAAGGAAGGAAGAGAATGTTAAAATTTCTCTGCGGGAAAATATTGGAATGAGAATAAAAATTAATTTGTATTTCTTATGAAAATTATAGCATTTTTTTTTTAAAGTAGTAACAAAAATACTTATAGAACAGAATGTGAGGTTATGAACTGGATTCATATCTTTCAGGATAGGAAACATTGTCGAGATTTTTTTGAAAACGGCGATGAACATTCGTGTTGTGAAGGCGTTGCGAATCCTTGTGTAAGCTGAGTAACTATCAGTTTCTCAAGAAGTATTTAGCTCCATCGAGTTATTTAATAATAATAATAATAACAATAATAATAATAATAACAATTCAATTCAATTTAATTCAACTTGTATTTATGTGCAAACTTAACAGCCCAGAGGCCAATTACAAAGTGAGCACGAGTAGAAAAGAAAGAACACGCACATACAAACAAAAAACAAAAGCAACATAATTTCAATAGTAATAAGATAATAATAATAATTCCATTAAAACAAATAAAAGCGAAAAGTTAAATATATAAAATTGTAAATAATACAATTAATGCAAATAATTTCAATTTGAATTTTATTTTTTATTTACGTGCAAGCTTAACAACCCACAGGCCAATTACAAAGCGAGCACGAGAAAAAATATTGTACACAAATAAAACAAAAAACAAAAACAAAACAATAATAACAATAATACTACTGCTGGTAGTAATAGTTTCATTAACACAAATACAATAATAAAAAAATACAAATATTTAAAATAATTTTAAGATAAGTTATTATGTTTTAATAATACTAATAATAATAATAATAAAATTAAATTCTTTACTTTCAGTGAGTTAACTCAAGAACTGCAGATGCCATTTACTGAGTTATTATCGTCAGACAAAAAAAAAAAAACGTGAAGGAGACAACACATAGCTGTAGGACTGATACATACATGTAAGATATTATGCTGCACAGTATACGCAGG
>JAITQU010000168.1 GCA_031288735.1 Christensenellaceae bacterium | reverse complement strand
TCTTTTTAAGTTCATCAAGAAATTTGATTGCTTCTTCTAGATGACTTTCTGGAATTTCCTTTAACTTAATGATTGCATCTTTCAATGTTGCTCCCATGATTTTTTACCTCTTTAATTTTTCTTTATTTTAGCACAATCCATGGTATTAATCAACACTTTTCTAAAACATCACTATATTTATTGATCTTGAATGGAAGAGTTTGTAATTGATGCTTCATTTTCTCGACCTATCCACATGCTTTCAAATTTCATGCCTGTAACATCTGTTAGTATCTTTTTATCTTCCTCTGAAATATTTAAGCTATCATTTTGACGTTTTTCAGCAATTACTTTCTTAATTAGTGCCTGAGCCTTACCGTCGAGTTTATAGGTCGCACTCACAAAAAGAATTAAAACACAAATAGCCGCTGGAATTATTGCAAACATGATTTTTACAGCAAGAAGAGTCGCAGGATCTAGTGAACCAGGTGTAGTATTTTGAAGAGAATCAACACCAAGAGACTTAAAGACTACACCAAAAACCAATGTCGCTACACCAGCGATGATTTGCTTTCCAAAAGTGTTTATTCCAGCATTTATACCATCCGAGCGCGTTCCTGAAATAAGTTCTTGTGCATCCGCAAGATCAGGCAAAATTGCCATAGGAACAAATCCTAAGCATGATACACCCGCCCCAATCAAGCCAACTGCTATAAAGAAAACCCAAAAAGAGGTGCTAGGACCTATAATCATTATTAGGAGAGCTCCCAATATTAATAATGGGATATCAAATTTATATGGTCTGTGCTTATTATATTTTTGCATAATAATAGTGTTTGGGACAAAGAATCCAATCTCTAAAGCACCCTTGACATTTACAACGAGAAAACTAAATGAAAATGTTAGTAAAAAGGCTTCCTTTTCGCCATAGACAAGAAGTGCAAAAATTGGCATGGAAATAAGTATAGCGTTAGATATAAATGCGCCTGACAATACTAGTGTAAAAAATTTCCTGTAAGATTTACATCGCAATACATCAGCATATCCCTTAAAAACTGAACGGAGTGTTATGTTGTCCTGTTTTGGAAAAGAATGACCAGATGGTTCCTTTACGCCAAGAGCTGTAATTAACACGAAGACTGCAAAATAAATACCAAAAACCAAACCCATAGTAGAAAAAGCATTTTGGAAACTTGAATCTAGCGATTGTCCTTCGTCAACTCTAATAAGCATGTCATATAACCAAGTTGCTGAAACCCCACCAATTCCAGAAAATATCATTCGAGATACAGTGTATTTTGTGCGTTCTTTATATTCAGGCACAACTTTTGGTAAAAGTGAATCATAAGGAACGGTAGCTAAAGAGTAAGAAGTACTCCATAACACATAGATAAAAGAGAAATAGACAGACTTCCCTGCAACTGTTGATATCCCAAACGTGCTCCATAACATAAAATACGCAATGATAATTGGCACCACTGATAACAACATTAAGAATCGTGAGTTTCCCATTTTTTTCCGAGTTCTGTCAACGATTATTCCCATTGCAGGATCTATTAAACCATCCCAAATTCGACCTAGTGCAGCGACAATACCAGCTGATAGTGTTGGCAGTCCTACTACAAATGTTAAAAAGACGTAGTAATAGAGACCAATTATTTGGCCAGCCCCACCACCCATAACATCGGCAGCACCGTAAAATGCAACATTTAAAAATTTGCTTTTTCTCGAGTTTGTGTTCATATTGTATATAATAATTAAAATAACTACAAAAAACAAGCAATTTAACCTTATGTGTGAAAAGTATCCCGCCTCTATAGGCGGTGAGAAGTTACTGTTCACACCACAACTGAATTAATTGTTAATGTTGATAAATGCAAGGCGCACTTCTTAAATTGCCATTTAAAGGAACTTTTTCTACATATTAAACGTCTATTGCTGTGTCTTTTCCCGCTAAAGTGCTGATTTTTTTCCAAATATCATGAACAGGCTGGACAGGGACCATGTTTTTCCATATGGGGTGTGAGCAGTAACGGTGAGAAATCGCACACCTTGTTCGACCGTCCTGTATTGACACTTCGGAGAATTTGTGAAAGAATCAGTGCATATCAGGAGGGCTGATTTTCGAGTGGACTTAAAAGTAATAATCATTGCGGTTCAAGATGTGCTATCACCTTGTGTTTGTTGTAAAGTATCGACCAAGTGTCACTGACGTTGAACGTCTGAGCTCAAAGAAATCTTTGACTATAATCCTGCTACAAAATCACCATTAGCATTAAATCACGACAAGACCATGCATACTTTTCAGGGCAGAGACAAAACGGAGATCAGCAAATTTATAGCGCAAAAAGAAGCAAGTAGCCGCATTGTAAAAAAGAGTTCCCGCAAATACACAAAAGTCTTTGGAAAGAATATTTTTGGAGCCCGAGCTTTTGTTTGTTGACGCTTCGGTGCTCTCTAGAAGTAATTAATCGATACATAAAAACCAAGGAAAACGCATATGAATAAAACGTTTCGATAAACTTAGCCAACTAACGCACAGTGTGCTGTGCAAAAACTTTTTGCTGCTACCGATTTGTCTATAACCGTATGCTCTGAGATAAAATTACGTTATGACTCCACTAAGGAGTCGTTCTGCAACGCCTGCGCAATACGAAACCGAGTTTGAGTGGCTTGTGAAGTGGATTCACTCGCACTGTCGAATGGCAGTTACAACTAGAGCGGCTTTCTAAAATTTCTTCGATAAATCAAGGCTTTCCACAGTTCAAAAGTAAGACCAAGGGCACTACAGTTAAACGACAAACCTTCTACGGGAACATAGAGCTCGCAAGTTACTTGAAACTCTTAAAGTTAGGACGTGTCAGTGTAAAACAGCATCGCCATTCCCGCTGATTACAAGTTGAAACAGGCACTGTCACTGCTCCGTCTAAAAGCATTACGCATCCATACTCTAGAGCATGAAATGACCGTTGAACCCATTAAACCTGTAAATGTTCTGGGGTTGGATTTTTCGATGCCAAACTACGAGTGCAGCAATGGCTCAGCCCCGTAGCACGATTTTACCTGCGATCGCAAGAAAACTCGCACGATAACCACGCAAGTTATCCCGCCGTAAAAAAGCGACAAGAATTGAGCAAAGCAGTGAAAAAAGGGGCGCGACTCAACGCATATCTCGCTCAACGTGAAGTCTTCCCGCGTCAGCAGAGGGGACGGATAGAACGATACGATGGGGTATGCATTGAGGACTTAAATATGCGGGGAATTGGGAATCTCTGAATTTTCAAAAACGCGTATCTGACAAGGCTTTGGAATGTTTAGGTTTCCTCGGATACAAGTTGACGAATCGTGGAAAGTTCCTTGACGATTGATAAGTGGTTTCCGCCCTGTAAACTGTGTCTGTATGTGGCTATGTCAACGACAGACTGACATTAAGGGTAGGTCGTGGACATGCGAAAGCAGAGGTACACACCATCATAGAGACATCAAGTAGCAAGCAACATTCGGTGGAATGGCTTCGATTACTCACCTCATAGCGCATTACATCGAACCGTGGGACGCTCGGGGGTGGGCTTGGTAAAACATCCTGCCGAAGGGGGAGTTCCCAAGAGCACCCGCCTCAAACGCCGTAGGCGTTAGTCGGCGGGAGTATCACATTAAAAGAAAAAAACCGATATTCGGTTACTGTTTCACCCCAAAAAACGATATTTAATTATACAACTGACCATAAATAAATTGCTTTTATTTGATTTTGTTTGATTCATATAGAAAATACTGCGTTAGTTCATATCAACAAGTGGCAAACTGAGAAAGTCGATTGGTATTGACATTGATTTCCGAATACACATTACACCACCTCCTCCAATTAAAATATTCGATTAAAAAGGCGGTTCTTTAGTAATATAATTCTGAGACTGCGCAAAATGTTTTAGATGCACATGCACAGTATTTTTGAAAATAATAATTGAAGCTAGAGATCATGTATGGATTAAAAAGTTCTTATTCGCCTAAAGCTAGATAAATTTAAAACATTAATTCACCGTTTAGTACAAAGTATTTCGATAATTGTTACTAGTAGTCTAGAGTGTCGGAATAAAGTGGCACTTGAAATTTCCTGAGTTTTGTG
>JAITQU010000149.1 GCA_031288735.1 Christensenellaceae bacterium | reverse complement strand
TACTACATAGGTTAATAGTCTATTTTTTGAAGTAACCTAATTTTTTAATTTAAAATTCTTTTAGTAAATTAAGTGACGCCACCTTACTCGTCTTTTTTCAACAGGTATACATTAGAAACCGCCTTTAAAGACAGAAGGTAATCATTCGATCTATATACTATGGCCCGCACATAGCATCAGCGCATAGAACGGACTTTCCATCACTTTTAGACACATAGCTTTCCAACGATTCATCTAATCCTATAATAAACTCGCCAATATAGGGTACGACATCAAGGCCGACATCGCTACAAATCCTTTCCATTTCTAAGCAAGTTAAAATTTTGCCATCCGTCTTAATATTGAACACCCTTAACTCATATTCATTTTCAGCAAATTTATACGGGTTTCCCTGTAATTTATTCCCAATAACTTTACCTTGAACAAGTACACTCTCAGCGTCGAGTTTTTCTCTAATTGCAATGAGCGTTTTCTCCATTGAATATTTATCGTCAATGATCTCAAACCCAACCATCAAAGGATTCGGATTTAATTTCTTTTCTGCCTTTCGAATAATACAAACCCATATTCCTGCTAGCAACAAAATACTCATTACCTTTCAGAAAATATGTAGACGAACTTACGTCGAGTTTTTCCGTTCCAATAAGTTTTGTCTGTTCAGCCTTTAGTTTAAAAAACAACTCATCTAACGCCTGGATACGTGTCTCACCCGCTCTGCTACACCGATTGTGTCATATGGGCTTGAGACATTAATTTTTTTCTTTTTTCTGAAGTTAGGAAAAACCTTGTGGATAATCTTAAGAATCAAACTCATGAGTTTAGATACTTTCTTCTGAGTGTTTCCCAAGACTGCCTTAAAATATCCATATTCTTCGTTATGAATGATCACTAAGTCCTGCCCGTCTTTCTTTTTGTTAAAAAGTGCGGAAAGATCAGAGCCAGCTGGCAACGCCTTGTGCATTTCTGGGACTTTGATGCAAAGACTCTGCGAGTAGACACCGCGCGCAACTTTTTTTTTAACATGAACAAATCCGAATTTGTCGACGTCCTTAGTGAGAAACGCAAACGGCTCAAATTTTGTGTTGATGCGGCTATCTATTTCGACATAGATTATCTTTTCACCGATCTGAAACTCATCTTTTCCGACAACTACGTTCCAGCCTAGCACCTTTGCCAAAACGATTCTATCAGCGTTTGGTATGGGTTGAATATCGAGAATCGTCTCTATATGCGCTAAACTTCTTTCAGTATTCATGTTTATTTAATCTTCAAAACTGAATTTGTTGAATATCTAAATGGAATTTATCCAATTATTTGAACAATATTTTTATAGAGTGCGGTTTTTTTATCTGTTATCGGTGAATCAATATGATAATGACCAAAATACCAGTGACCGTATTCTAACGTTTCTTCAAATCTCAAAAGACCGCAGTTTGTTTCGGACACATCCTTATAACCTACAAATTGACGCATAGGCGGATAATAAAGCGCACTTTCGTCAATCGTGTGTGTTATTATGTAATCGACCTTATTTCCGTGAGCTTTTAGGTTCTCGAAGGATTCGTTATACTCAGAAATGTTTGGAACTTCTTCTGGCCACCAACTTTTACCTATAATCCGATACTCTTTGTCAACGCTCTATGCGCCACCGAAGGTAAAAAAGAGCTTGCCGTTAATATTGAACACCTGACCTCGCATAAGATGTAGAATATTTTCAGAAACGATATGCACCTTGCCGCCGTTCCATGACTCTTTTGCCATAGCGTTTAAGAGGTCAAAGTTTTCATGAGTGCCATCTACGAAAAGCACGGTGTAAGGTAGTTTTTTGTACTTATTAAGATCAGCGTCGAGCGTTGCCTTGGCCCAAACACCACCGAAATCGCCAGCGATTATGACGCAGTCATCATGTTAAGCCCTTAACCTTTTGAGTCAATGTGCGCATTTTCATATAATCATATCCACCGTGCGTATCACCAGTAATATATATCCGATTAAAATTTTATTAACTTCCATCAAGTACTATCCTCAGGCAAAATAAAAATCGTTAAATTTATATTTCTTTTATTTTCTAAAATTAAGACTTAAGTAGTTAAGTTCTTTCTATTAAATCTTTTCTTTATTAAGCAACAGAATACACACTACTTAAAAGCATTTTCAGTCTTTTAATTAATTTTCTTTCATAAGTTTCACATCGAAATTAATATACACTCCCACATTTAAAAGGAGAAAATCAATGAATTTAAATAGTATGGTTAAAAAACGAATCTAAAGTTTCAAAAAAATTGTTACTTTTATTTAATTGGGCACTTTCATAATAGTTATTGGAGGTTCAATAGACAAAGGAGTGATTTAAGCTACAATTTTATACCGTTTGTAATAATGAAAAAGTCGAAAAATCCGGTGTATGATCAAAGTTATATCGCACTTTTTAGTTATATTTTTGTGAAAACATTTAGGTTTCACATGCCTTGAAATATTGACCAACTGGTAAACTCGGGATATTGTGAACCGTAAGCTTGTGTTGACGATGAACTTGGTGTCTTCGGTTATAAGTTCCTTGTATTCCGCAAGCACTTGTTTGATGACCGTTTCCTCGATTATTTCGGTTATGATTTCGGGCGTTAGGTTCTCGGCGTGTCTTGCAGAGATTAGCACCGTTGTTTGGGTTTTGTTGTCGCCATTCACTTGCGGTTTTGCCAAATAATGATTTATTAAGACGGTCGGCTTCGTCAGTATAAACATATTTATAATCGCTTTCGATTAGAATATTTGGGATAAGGTCTCAGTAATAGCATCGGTTTGTATTCTGTAATTTATCTTTGTAAATTCTCGTTTCGCCGACCAGCCAATAAGTTTTTGCTCCTCTTCTTTTATCGTTGGAATTCTTTTATAATGTAAAGTTCAAATTCCACCGACAGCCAAGACGCGAATTTGAATGCAATATCTTTATAGGCGTAAACCTCGCTGTCGCCCTTGTTTTGCTGTCATACCGATTGCATTTGTTCTATCTATCCATTTTGTTGGCGTAAGAACAAAATTATTGCGACCTGCTTCTTTGTCAATTACCTCATATTCGAGGTAATTGAAATTCGGGTTATAAAGTTGCTCCCATACACCTAAAAATTCGACTGCATTTCTTGTCCGCATCCAGTTTTAAATTGCCGTGCTGGGATAATCGGGTGTTTTGTATTTTCCATATCTAAAAGCGAGATGTAGTCCTCGTTTTTGATTTCTATTGCAATACCTTTAACGGTTATTGTCTATTTATTGTTTACCATAAAATATATTTTACTCCTTAATTTTAATTTTGTCATTTGTTTTGCCACGGCAAATTTCTATCATCGGGCAGTTTGTAGAATGTGAAATTTCAAACTTGCACCAATAAAAAAGTAGATTGCTTAAAAAGTTTTACTTGATAAACAAACTACAGACTTAATATAACTAGAAATAAAGCGATGTTGGAAACTTGAAAAATAAATTTTGTAAAAAGTCGTTAATTTCGATAGTATATGAGCAAAAAGCATAGGATATTATCCAGGAATTCAGGTTATATTATTAAATTTTTAGGCTTTTGTCAATTCTTTAAGTGATATTCTAGAAAAGTGTTGACTTACACCAGTAATAAATTTTTGGTTGATAACTTTTTGCTGGGCAAAAATGATCCAGTTCGGCTTATTATAAGACTATAGATTTTGTTCACTAATGTGTCATAAT
>JAITQU010000126.1 GCA_031288735.1 Christensenellaceae bacterium | reverse complement strand
AAGCGAATAGGAAAAGACGCCACGACGGTTTCTCGCGAGGTAAAACGCAACTTAACAATTAAACCTACAACAGTTGTCAGCAAGGACAAGGATGGCAAGGTAATTGCCACAATGTGTCCCTCACTGCGAAAAGCGCCATATGTTTGCAACGCTTGTAAATATGCCCATAGGCTTTGCAAGTACGACAAATACATGTACTATGCTGGCCACGCTGATAAAAAGGCTGTTGAGACCCTACATGTTTCAAGAACAGGGATAAACCTGGATGAGCAAACATTTTTTGCCACAGATAGTATCCTTAAAGCAGGTGTTGATAAAGGGCAACACATATATCATATTATTACAACGCATCAGTTGTCCATTTCAGCCTCTACGGTTTACAGATACATAAACAAGGGGATCTCTGCGGTTGCCGCAATAGATTTACCTCGTGCTGTTAAATTTAAACCGCGAAAGAAGGGACACACACCATATATACCCAAAGGGCTACGAAAAGGTCGTACATATGACGACTTTTTGCTTTACTGTGATGTAGCCTGCGCGAGATCGTGGGTCGAAATGGATACGGTTATCGGTCGTATTGGTGGTAAGGTAATAATGACATTTCTTTTTGTCCCAAGCAACTTTATGTTTGGCATTCTGCTCCCCATCGAAGCCCGTCAGTTCGAGGTCGAACCCGCTCTGCTCTAAATCCTTTAAAAGCTCGGTCAGCAGCCCCTCGTCCCACTCGCCGCTTATGCGGTTGAGCGCGAGGTTTAACGCTTTCTCTTGCTGCTCGTCAAGGTCGACTATCACCGCGTCGGCTTCCGTATAGACCAAGGTTCTCAATACCTCCGCGCGCTGATGTCCCCGCATATATTCCCCGTCCGCTTGTTTACTATGATGGGCTCCACGTAGCCAAATTCCTCTATCGAGCGTTTGAGCTTCTCAAACTCCGCGTCGCCCGGCTTTAATTTCTTCCTCGGATTGTACGACGCCGCCTTTAACTCGTCTATACGTAATTTCTCTATTTGCATTTCCCCTCCGTTTTTGAGCGTAGAAAAACCGCGCTCTTTCCGAACGCGGTTTTTCGTTTCATTTTGATTTTACGTTAGTTAGAATAAGTCGGAATGGCTGCCGGTTCTGGTCAAAACCAAAACAAGCTCCTCGTTTTCTATTCGATAAATGAGCAGCCAATCCGGCGCGATATGACATTCGCGGCAATCGGCGTAACCCCCGACAAGCGCGTGGTCGCGCGACTTTTCCGCCAAAGGCTCAAGATTTGCCAGTTTTTCGACAATATCGTACAATTTGTCTAAATTTTTACCGCGCCGTTTGATTTTTTCCGTGTCTTTCTTGAATTGATTCGTAAGCCTTATTTTTAATTTCGTTTCTTGCCCGTCCTCTCTCATCCCTCGATAGCCCTCCGCAAAGAACCCATATCGGTAAAAGTTTCGGCGTTCTTATCTTTCGCCAAAATGCGGGCTTCCTCGATTGCCGCTCGCGTTTCGGCGTTGTAGCGCGGTATCTTCAATTCAAACGGCAATCCGCCGTGCAATTCTACCTGCTTAAAAAATAACGCGACGGCGTCGGACGAGGTGAGTCCTAGCTGACATAAAATGTTCTCAACGTTTGCTTTAAGGGCGGGGTCTAATCTTGCGTGAATAACTTCAGATTTAGCCATAATAATACCTCCGTTAGTAGTATATGCTTAATTGTATCACACAATTCGGAATATGTCAAGTATATTCTCTATTTTGTATCACGTTTTTTAATTTTTGTAAATTGTAAAATGAATTGTCACAGAAAATTGAAAATTTTCAGACCGTCAAAGAAGATATTTTTTCTCGTAATCTTCATAAGAATCGCTCGTTTTACAAAAACGTGGTAACACATTTTACAAACAGCATGCGGTGTGCAGAAAATAACCAATTTCTTCATATATGCTGTGTACAGTAATTGTTCATGCAGTTGCACCCCATATAAAAAACAAGAGATTATATCGAATAGCATCGACACACTTATTTGCTTGTCTTCATTAATCAAGTAAGTATCAAATATGTTTGTAACTGGATTTTTTTTGTAGTCTAGCTACTTTTAGTGATGACAAAATAGATATGTTCTAAACTATGAAAGTAGTAAGTATAAAAAAAATAGGTGAGGTAAAATTTAACCTTATGTGTGAAAAGTATCCCGTCTCTATAGGAGGTGAGATGAATCGCACACCTTGTTCGACCGTCCTGTATTGACAGTTCGGATAATTCGTGATAGAATCAGTGCATTTAAGGGAGGTCTGATTTTCGAGTGGACTTGGATAGTAATAATCATTCGGCGCGAAGGGCTTCGATTACTCACCTTATAGCGCATTACATCGAACCGTGGGACGCACGGGAATAGCTTGGTAAAACATCCTGCCGTAAGTGGGAGTTCCCAAGAAGCACCCGTCTCAAACGCCGTCGGCGTTAGGCGGCGGGAGTGCGTCACTAGAAGAAATTAATATGCACTCCCGTTTATTTAGTATTTTCAAATTCAAATGATTGAAAATACTGCACTGTTGTTGTATAATTGTATTTAGTTTTTAAGATGTTTTTCGCAAATGTGGAAAAATCAAAGGAGAATATATGAAGAAAAAAATGCTAACAAAGCTCGGTGCTATTCTTGTTCTTGTTTGTATATCAGCATCGTTGTTCGTTGGTTGCACTTTTTTTAAGGTCAATGCCGATCGTGTTGCTAATCAGGAACTTTACACCATTAAAGGCAAAAACGGAATAACACTCTCACTTTCGCGCAATGAAATCATTGATTACTATAACAACTATGCATATTCACTCACTAACTACTATGGGTATACTGCTGAGCAAGCACTTGATTTTGTTATAGAAAGCAAAATTAAAAACAAATACTTAATAACAGTTGCTATGAGTGAACTTATTGACACAGTGCAGTTTTCTAATCGAATCCCTGGAAATTTAGTAGGAAATGGCAATGTTAGTGTTCCGAAAGATGTTTTGACCTTTGCCGAATATTATGCTGCTATTTATTCTGTCAACAGTTCAATTTCCTCATCTATTACTTCATCTATAGATACTGCAAAACAACAAAAAATATTATCTGAAATGAACAAAATATCAAAAACATCAGTTTCAGCAGTAGAATTTGCTCCAACTACAATTGCTTATCTTAAGAACGAATACTATGTGAATCAAAATATAGACAAAAATGAGATTAAAATCGTTGTTACCTATGACGATGAAACTAAGTCGGAACCCTCAATCGTTCCTGATACAATGTATGGCACTGAATTTACATCTACAGAAGCCGCAACCGACTCAAAAATGGTCATCAATTTTGATGAGAAAATATATGCCACCGATGGTGCAGTAACTTATGAGACACACACTCTAGAACATACTTATAATGTTGTCAGTCCTAGAGCAACAGAGACAAAAACCGAAGTAACTAATGACGATGATGTAAAAATTGGTAATGTAACAGTTAACAGATACGATTCTGTTGAAACGATAAAAACAAAGCTAGGTGATGCTTTCAACGATCTCGCTATTATTGATCTCGATGCAAAATATGCTACACTTAAAAAAGACTCAAAATCCGATCCTAATGAAATTGAGGCATATCGCCAATTGATTGAAAATTTGAAAAAAAGTTATAAGACAATGACCTATATCTATAATTCAGCTTATGAAAGTGCTGTTACGAGTGCTCTTTCATCTGAAATTCAAAAAAATATCATTGCTACGTATACTGATGAAGCTTGGAAAAACATAATTGTAGCTGAATACAAATATTTGTATGGAAATGCGAGATTATCATATCAGGAAAAGGATTTGAGTGATACTGATGCAATCGTTTCCGACTTTGCTGAATCTATCAAATCAAATCTTGATTCATTCTACTATTATCCTGCTATAGATAAACTTGGTGATTATGTCTATGTCTATCAAATTTTATTCAATTTCAGCGATAAGCAAAAAGAGTTATTGACTTATGCAGGTTCTAATGAGGACTTAAAGCAACAGTATTTTGAATACCTAAAATCAGGAATCGAGAGCAAAATTAGCAATATTAAATATAATGCAGACTATGATTGTGAAAAACATGAATTAGGACTTGATGTCCCTTGCAAATGGGTAGAAGAAGATTCTATAAACAATGAGGCAGATTGTCCTTCACTTGCATATATGATGAACTTAGAGACTGGTGACTTTTTAACTGCAAAATTCCTTGATGTGTACTCCGAATTGCAAGATGGATTATCTGAAATATATGGTGAAAACTTTTCTGGTCTCAACGATGAAACTAAGCAACAGGATGCTCTTAGATTCTTTATGGATTATGTTTATAAATACAACGATGACGGTGGAATAATGAATTCATCCACTGGTTATTTGATTGCTCCCGATGGTGTCAAAGATCCAAATGGGTTTTATGAGTCCTTTGTTGACCTAGCCCACGATGTATATGCAGCAAATTCAAGCATTGGAAATGCATTTGTGTCAGATGGCAATGGCGGATTTAAGTTAGGTTATGCTTTTACTGATTATGGAGTACATATAATAATGACAAGCATGAAGCCTTTCGCAAACTATTCTAATAGTGAGCTTGTGTTTGCAAATGATGATGAGCTATATAATTATATATGCACTCAAAAAATAAATGTGAAAGGTGATACCATTTATAAAATATTGAGCGACAAACTAGTTTCAGATCGTAAAAGTAAGGGATATAACGATTATACTAACAGTATAATTGATGCAAACCTGCACGAGAATACGGAAATCGTAACTAAAAATGAGAAAGCAGTGAAAGAGTTATATAAATCATTCTCAAGTTAGAAAATCAATAATGGAAAAAGAGTTGTTATACTATAACAACTCTTTTTTTTGTCATTTCGTCTGTTGATCACTAATTTCTTGATTCCCTGGCAGCATTAAATAGTTTTTATCTAAATGCTGTTTTGCAATACATAAAGATCAATTTTTTGCATTTTGTGAATACCGTTCAAGATGCATCGAATTATTTTCCTATTACATGCTTTGTGTTGCGTATTTTATACTCTAAGTGCACTACTTTTCCTGTGTAGAAATGTAGAGACATGGTGTTTTTAGACATTTTAATTTCTAATCGAAAAAACCACTAAAAATATCTTGTATCGACAATATGTTTAATTTAAGTTCCACTTTACAAATATTTAAATTACAAGTCTTCATCTGTTTTGAAAATTACAATAAAACATATAAAAGCGTTTTTTCATTCTTAATGAAAATTTTGCACACTTTATAAAGTGTAGAAATTAAAAATTCAGCTCAATAATTCCTCGCTACATAGCATATTTTGGAATATTTGACTTGTATTTACTGAATGTTAAAAATCAACTTTTGTGCTTTCAGCGCGCATTTCATTGGCTTTATCAATTAGATTAGTAGTGATATTGGAAGGCTTTTCAGATATTAATCTTTTCAAAACTTCGATGTCATCAACCGTATAGATTGAAAGATTTAGTCCTATTTCTCTAGCTTTAGCTAAAAACTCATCCGTTGCATATTGGTACTTGATATTAATTCCTCTTATTAGTTTGTTTTTAAAGCTATCTATATATGCTTTAATACTTACTAAGTTTTCAACATTTAGTGCAAATTTAGATGAGTAAAAATTAGTATTAACAAACGCTTCACCATCTGTCAAATCTGAAACCTCCTCTTTACAAAACTCGCCAGTAAAATATATTAAATTTGTTACACCTATTTTTTTTGCTAGAGAAAGTATAGCTTTAGCTAGATATTTGCGTTTCACATCACAATTGACTCTAAAGTTATTTTCCTTGCAATACTCAAAAACACTATCTAACTTGATTGCTCTTTTGAGCGAAATCGGTGGCAATACATGAGCTAAGTACAACACATCTCCTCGCATCATTATGTCTACCTCAATTGCATCTGGTTTAATTGATTTCATTGTATCGAAATATAATTTCGAATTACGACCTGTTCCCAATGCGCCACCGTGAGCGGTAATCATAAAATTACTATCCATAAAAAATTCTCCTTTAATATGCTTTAGTTAATTCTCAAATATACACCAAACAAGAACTGTAAATATAAACTGTGTTACTCCTACCACTTCACATTGAGCTTTTTAAAATTATCACCTTTTGAAATCGACAAATTAAATATTTCTTTGTAGTTCAGCTCTTTTTTTGTTTTTAATTTTTCTCAAAATTTAAGTGGTCAACAGAGAATTATTAGATGCTGTTTTATAACTATTCGACATAGGAGTTAATAAATACACCTTATATTTTTGATTGATAGGTGTAAAATCAGAGCCCTTATTCAAAATATATCACAAAGAATTGTAAATAATCCTAGATATTTTCTGTGTCTAATTTTCTAAATGTGACTATTAATGCCGCATAGCCAAGATGTGAATTTAGATTTAACAAGAAGAAACAATTAATAGACTTTACAGTTTTTTGTAAAATACTTTGCTAGATTTATTGTAACCATTTGACTAATGAAAATCGCAATTTAATCTCTCAAAGGCTGACTTTACATACCGATTTCAGTTTTTCTATTATCTGATATGGTCATTATTTTGTGAAGCCCCCAAATTTTGATATTCAACGATATACACCATGTCACTATCTTTTATAATCGTTATTTTGAGCTCATACTGATAGTTTTTAATATTTTGTACACTAAAAAACTGATAGGAGTCGTTTTAAATTTAAAATGTTAAACGAAATTTATATAATCCTTTCGTAAAATTTTAACAATAAGCTTTAGCATATAAAATATGGTGATGCCAATGCCAAATCGACTTTTTCACCATTAATACTTCCCACTACAACTACCTGATAATATTTAGAGCTGGATGCTTTAAAGGAAATCGAGAAAGACCCATTATTATCAAGAGCACTTTCGTATGTAGTATTGTGATCACTATAGATAATTACCTTTTCTATCGATATGTTGTTTTTTTGAATATAATATTGATCAAAATTTAATATTCTGCCAGCAAATCTGTAATCGCCTTCTGTGATAATATCACCAAATTGATATTGCTTATTATTTCCCTTTAGTATTCCATCTATAATTATTCCCGTTGAAATATATGTATGCCGACTTTTTATAGCATTTAATGCGGTGTCAACTGACAAACTACCATCTATTCCTAGAAATGTCATTGCATATACATCGCCACCCTGCCTATGCCAATCCCGTCCGTATACACAAGCTATTTTTACACCAGCATCACATATTAATCGATATGTATTAATTGCTACAGCGTTTGTAGTATTGCTACCAGGATACATCCCTGACCAAATTTCATAATGAGTAAAGGCACTATAATCTTTCAACGACAATCCCCAGCTATCACTTCCGCCAGTACAGATTGGATGTCCACATCTGCATGGATGCGCTATCCCAATGCAACCATCCAATGCTTGCACCTCTTTTGCTTTTTCTAATATATTAGAAGGATTTACAGATCTCCAATCAATAATAGTACCAGCACCTAAAACTGTTATATGCCCATAAAAAGTTGTCCACTCAATTCCAGGTATAAATGTGAGTCCATGCCTGTTACAGGATTTTAATGTTTGAGTGTGTCCAGAAACAGTATTATGATCAGTAAGTGCAATACCGTTCAATCCAACTTTCTTTGCCGACCGAACAAGATAATCTGGGGTAAAACTGCCGTCACTATGCAAAGTATGTGTGTGCAGTTCAAACGGATAATATTTCATAGAATACCAAAAATAATGATGTTAACAACAATGCTTTCTGATAAAATGCAGTGTGTGCTTATTGTTGCTTTCCATTCGCCAACTTCAATTTCTGTAGGTAAAAATCCATACGTGGAACTATTGCCTATTGTTATAGTCATATTAGATGAGTGCCTATGTGCATTGCCGACAGGTCCACTTGGCGAATCAACAGATATAGTTAAGTGATTATTAAGTGGTAACTCTAGTCTAGCTTCATCTACGTTATTACATGGTATGCCAACTTTATTAAGACATTCAATTATTAAACGTATGGACTCCTTCTCATCATTGTACTGCTTTGGATAATAATTGTATACCACCCTTAATTTTCGATAGTGTTTGCAAACAACAAACGGAAAATGAAAATGTTGATTCTCGTCAGTAGGATAAAATGTTTGTTGCTCTTCTAATATTTTTTCTGATTTCATACTTTCTTATTTAGAATATGTCCATTTAGCACGGCATAGGCTACAAAATCATTATTTTCAGTATATATTTCAACATTGTAAACGCATGTAGTTTTACCACAATTTATTTGAGTTGCTATCGCCTTTAAAATTGATGCTTTTGCAGGTCTCAAATAGGTTATGTCAGCATTTCTTAGCACAGTTTTATTACCAGTCGAGTTAGCATGCACTGCAAAAGTAAAATCTGCTAAGGTAAATATCAAACCTCCTTGCACTGTTCCCAATGCATTTAGATGATTTTGATTTATCCTTACTGAACATACTGCGGTGTCCTCTTTTATATAATCAACAACGATACCGTTTATTGTGCAAAATTTATCGTTTTTGAAGTATTCTCTTACCTGTGCTTCGCTCTGTTTAACAAATGCATTTCTAGGAGTCTTTGGCATACTCATTGCCTTTCTATACTCGACATGTGCATCGTTGAGATGGAAAATCTTTCCAATTTTTAGTTTGTCAAAAAGCGTACTGTCGACTAATGAAAGTGGAGCAGAATCAACTCCCAATGCATCCAAAGTCGGTAAAAATTTCGTAAGACGACTTAGAAAAAGATCATAATCTCTATTTTCTGGTATAGTCCATGCCAGCTCTGAAAGAGCTTCAAGGCGAGGAAATAGTTGAAATAATAATCTTTCCTCAGTGCTTATCCATTCTGTCCAAAGTGTGCCTTCAAATCCTAAAATGTTTTTCTTATCACCTTGAATGTGATATTTTTCAGGTGTAAAATTGTATGTTTCTTTAAGGTTGTTAACAGCATACGGCATGTCAAAATAAAAACATTGATGTTTGCTTATAATGATTTTCTGACCTGAAGCAATGCGTTTTTCCACATTGCGATCACGCATTGGTGTCCAATATTGGGCTATAACATCCTCATTCAGGTTTGCTCTTTTAAGAATTTCATTCCAGCCTATCAGTGTTTTTTCTTTTGTCTTTAAATAATCTGAAATTTTATTGTTGAAATGTCCTTGTAGTTCATTCTCACCTTTAAGTCTATTCTTTTTTATTTCATCCTGACAGAAACGACACTTCTTCCATTCACTCTTAGGTGCCTCATCCCCACCTATATGAAAATATGGAGCGGGAAATAAATCAGATAATTCATCTATGATATCAAATATGAATTGATAGGTTTCTCTTTTCCCTGCACATGCAATTAGGTCTGCAGGTCCGTTTTCAACTCCACCATGCATAATGGGTGTTTCAATTTTTACTCCTCTACACCCAAGCTCTGGATACGCAGCTAATACTGCGCCAAAATGAGCTGGCATATCAATTTCTGGAACAATTGAAACGTTTCTGTTCAGAGCATATTCAACAATTTCTTTTATTTCATCCTGTGTATAAAACCCTCCATATGGAGTCCAGTCAACGGCATCACGTCTGCCCCATGCCATATATTGTGTCCCTTTTCTCTTAGATCCTATCTCAGTTAATTTAGGATACTTTTTAATTTCAATTCGCCAGCCCTCGTTGTCAGTTAGATGCCAATGCAGTATGTTCATTTTGTGAAACGCAAGTAGATCGATCAGCTTTTTAACAAACTCTTTACCAAAAAAATGTCTGCTTTCATCGAGTAATATTCCTCTCCAAGAATATGACGGAGCATCCTTTATTTTACAAGCATCCAGTACACCAGATTTTGATGTATCAAGACTTAAAAGCTGTCTCATTGTCTGCGTTGCATAAAATGCGCCAGCAAAGCTACTAGCATAGACGCTAACCTTATCTACTTTCACGTCAAGTCTATAACTCTCTGTTTTTTGTGTTGCATCATAAATAAATACTATGCTTGCATCTTCTTTACTGTTTGATTGTTTAATTCCGTCAGTAACTAGGGTATTTGTTAATGAAATAAAAACTTTCATTGCACCCTCTAATTCAATGTCTGAATAAATCGTAGTATTTTCATCAATCTTGAATTCGCCTGGTCGGCTTGAGTATTCAACTGGAGCTGGTATTAATATTCTCATATATCCCTCACATAAACTGGTTTTATATTTTTCTTTCTGATAAATTCACATATTCTTTGTGCTCGGCCACAGCCTCGTAGGCTGGCCTAATTATTTTCCCGTTATTGCTTATTTCTTCTATTCTATGTGCTGTCCAGCCTGCCATTCTTGCAATTGCAAAGGCTGGTGTAAATAACTCCGTAGGCAGTCCTAGCATGTTATAAACAAAACCAGAATAGAAATCAACATTAGCATTAACTCCCTTATATATTTTTCGCTTATCAGCTATCACTTCTGGAGCTAGTCGTTCAATTTTTTGATAAAGCTCAAAGTCATCTCCAAAATCTTTTGCTATAGCTAGTTCCTTAACAAATGATCGAAAGATCGTTGCTCTAGGATCTGAAATAGAATACACTGCATGTCCCATACCATAAATCAAACCCTGTTTATCAAACACCTCTTTGTTTAGTATCTGCATAAGATAATTTCTAATACTGCTATCGCTATAATTAGTAAGATTTGTTTTAATATCCTCAATCATTTTCACAACCTTGACGTTAGCACCACCATGCTTAGGACCTTTTAAAGAACCTAATGAAGCAGCTACTGCTGAATAAGTATCAGTGCCAGAGCTACTTACAACGTGTGTCGTGAAAGTAGAATTATTGCCACCACCATGCTCTGCATGAAGCACATAGCATAAATCTAGTATTTTAGCCTCTAAATGCGAGAACTCTCCTGATGGTCTTAAAAGCCGCAATGTGTTCTCGGCCGTACCAAGAGTAGGATCTGGCTTATGTATTATTAGACTCTCTTCATCGTAGTAATGCTTATAGACCTGATAGCCATAAACTGAGAGTAGTGGCATTTGCGATAAAAGTTGTAAGCACTGCCTCAAAACATTTGGAACAGAAACATCATCGGGATTGCATTCATCATATGCATATAGAGTTAATACGCTCCTCTGCAAAACATTCATCATATCAACTGATGGTTTTTTCATAGTTACATCACGGACAAAATTTAGTGGCAACCGTCTGAAAACACCTAAAATTTCATTAAACTCAGTCAACTCCGCAATAGTTGGCAATTTGCCAAAAATCAACAAATATGCAGTTTCTTCAAATCCAAAACGCTCTTCCTTTACAAACCCATCTACAATTTTTTCGATTAAAATACCGCGATAATATAAGCGACCATCAAGTGGAATAATTACACCATTTTCTTCCTTTTTCGAAATTATCTCACTTATTTCTGTAAGCCCTGCGACAACACCCTTACCGTTAACGTCACGTAATCCTCGTTTGACATCCATTTTTTCATAGTATAACGAGTCTATAATTGTGCTTTTTCTCGCTATTTCAGCTAGATTTTCAATACTCACACATATTTTATTGAATTCGGTCTTTAAATCCATTCTCAATTCCCCCATTTAATTTACATCGATACTTCATTGTGACTCAATTAGAAATAATTAAATAAATGTAACGATGAAATAATCTAACACCCCTCAGCAGTAACCGAAAAAAAGTATTGTGTTGTGATTATATTGTCGCAAAAAACAAGCGATTATCACAATTTTAAGGTGCGTTAAAATTAAACACTTTCAAAGTTTGCTAGTAATAAACTATTTAGAAACGGATAGCTTTTTCCTGTGCTTAATTTTTTCTTTTTTTATCCTTGATTTTCTTATAATTAAAATAATCAGTGCAATTAAGACAGTACCGCCACCAGCACCAAGGCATATATATAATATAAGTAAACTATCTATTGCGCTACTAACAGGTACTACTATCGCAAAATATTCACAATCTTCGAGATCAAAAGTAATCGAACTTCCATTTAGACTTACATTAGTAGCTGAGTACATAATACCATCTTTAATATAAACTATTGATAAAGTACCGCTAGCGTACTTTGCTATGGAATCAGGCAAATTTAAACTTGCAACACCTGTGTCAACTACAGTCTTTCTTCCATCTATACTAGCTCTGAATGAATATATTGCACCCAATGATTTGTTTCTTGTTCCGTTTGCCATATTGTAGGCATTGAACGTACTTAAAATATCTGCATAAGTGTCTTCATCTGCATCTCTAGTTACTTCAGTTACTGAAATAGCGATGAGCGGATCAAATTTTCCTAAAATACTTAAATAATTATTTTCAGAATATAGTCGTGTTTTATATACAGTAACAGATGCATCTGCATAGCTTATGTTATAGTTTGATGACATCGCATCTCTAGGTCGCACTATGTGCTTGCCAGCATTTAGTGGAATTGAAACATTTGGATATGACGTAAATAAGAAATCTTGATTTTCAATATCTTGACCTACAAGCCCGATATATTTATATGTATAAGTAGGTGATTCCCCTTCAGTGAATTCTAGGTCCTCTATTGTTATTGTCAATGCGACTTTTTGCACCGTAAATGTGAAAGTGCTATTTCCAGCAATGGCATAGTTTTGATTGTTTGTAACTATTTCAGCTGTATATATTCCAGCATTCTTTACAAGAAGAGCACTATTTCCACCTAGTAAATATCTAATACTTTCATTAACATTATCACCAGGAAGAGCATTATTTATTACATAATTAAATGGTCTAGCGAGATCAACTCCCATATATGTTAGTGTATCAACCATATCGCTGAATTCAACTGTTAGCTCTCTTTTTATTCCAATGACACTTAAAGTAAATGTCGCATCCTTATAGTTTGGTGTTGTACTTGTAAAAGAGGCAGAATACTCAAGTATTTGTGATAGTGAAAAATCTGGAATTATGTTCCCATTCAACCATGTAAAAACACCTTCAGGAGGATTCCCGTTACCATGTGGAATTGCATTAACAAAATCCGCTATGATTACATCAGAAAGTCTGTCACCGTATTCAACCATCCCACTTGAAAACTCAAATTCAGGATCAGCAGGTGTTATAGAAATACTTATAGGTGCTAGTACTGGAAAAACATAATTGTTAGAATAATTAGGAATCGGTAATAAAAAATAGGAGTGTTGTCCAGCATTCTCACCATTTTCTCGACTTATGAACTGAATAAATGTATTATCTGATCCTATGATTGAATCTATATCTGCGCTTGTTAGATTAACGTTTGTTATCATATTGCGTACTGTAATACTGGTATTGCTTATGACAGGATCTTGTGTACCATAGACCTTTGTATATACACCAGCCACAATCACTATGATTGGTAATTTATTGATTCTATAAATAGCACTTTGAATTGAATCAGAATTTAAAATAGCGAAATCGCTATCCGAGCTTATGCTTGATGCAGATATAATATAATCAGAAGCGTCTTGCCCAATTTCACGAATAAGACTTATCTCAACCTTTCCTAGATAAACAGACTCATCAATTCTGTCAGTATACTTTTCATCGCTATATACACTATATGTGAGAGGAATATCTGCATCACCATAGTAACGGCTTTTCTCATCTATTTTTATATATATATCTTTACACGTAATTTCAAGAGTAAATGTATTAGTGCCACTAAAATTAAGCTCATAATTGTTTGATACTACATTTGTCCAATCTATAACTACAGTATAAGTAGTAACAGTAATGCTCAAATAGTCATCGGCTGTGTAGAGTGTAGATCCTATTGTAAATCTTGGGGGAACATATCCATCTGGTAGTTGCATTTGATCTCCAAATACCAAATAGGAATCATCTAAAATTAATCTATCTCCATAACCAATTACAATTTTGTCTATAGCTTTGAGTTGCACGTCTAAGGATTTCTTTGAAACACTTGTTTGTGTTGTTGCAGTATTAGAAGTGTAATTTCTAGTTTCAGCAAGCTCGCAAATTATTGTTATATTTCCTGCACTGATAGGCAATAAGTACCAATCCCCTGCTATTTTAGAAATTGTAGCTGCAGAACCTGATGATACTCTAAATGTTATTTCTCCATCGTAATCATCAAAATCATCACCAAACCAGCTTAATGTGGCATCCGTATCGCCGTAAGCTACGCTTATAGGATTTATATTGATTTCAGGTGTTCTTTTTGTGACAGTTATTTCTGTATATGCTCGAGCAGATCCATCATCATTTATCTTAATTTTAAAATTTTTGTATTCCTGCGTTAGTCTTTCAATTACTACCAAATATGTTCCAGCATCCATGATGCTTTCCTTAGATTCATAGTCGTTATCTATGTAGTAGTACTCAATGTCACCTATGTTGCCAGTATAATTATTACCATTAAATTCAAATGAAGCAGAAATGTGTTGTCCACCTGCCACATATATAATATCAAGCGGATAAAATTCTACGTTTATTTCGGCCGGTATAATTTCTAGCAAATACCTGTCTCTTTTTAAAGAAATATTATAATATGGATTACTGGCAATCTGTATAGATATCAAATATGTAGACACATCTATAGGGAATACATTGTTGCCTACTGCCTCGTTGTTTACTGAATCCCATAGATTATATAAGAAGAGCGGCTGAAACGGAAAACCTGTTATCGGTTTATTTGCACCTATAAATGCGCCAGCTACTTGAATAGTGCTCCCTGTATAGGTTCTTGTGAGAACACCAGTTACTTCATCTATTCCTGTGACATCGATGGTTAGCTTGCGTTTGGTTATTTCGCATAAATTAATGATCGTTCGCCTTTTTGGAGTTATATCATAATTGTGCGCACGCATACCAGTAAAGTTAAACTCAAACTCAGCATCATAATTAGTACCTATTTGTGAATTAACATAGAAAGCTTGAGCAGTTACATTCAAAAATTGCAAATCTCTTTCTTCAAGATAAGAGAAAAACATGTCCTCGTTTACGTATGTATCAAGCCATATACTGGTTGTTCCGTCAAATTCTTTGTAAGGATGATTAGCATCAGGATTATAAAATACATCGTCCGGCATCGGAATTTTTTTGGGGGTGATGTCAAATAGAATAACGCTCCGGCCAATAACACTAACTCCTCGCAATACGTCAACGGTTAGAGTATAGTTGATGCCAGCATCAACTGGTGGAATAGTTCCTGTACTGTATGAATAATTTATTGAATTACCTGTTAAGTCTAAATCACCATCATAAATATATGATTCTTCGATTCCATCGTATTCCCTAGACAAGGATGGTAGTGTCTCAAACATTTTAGACGTTATTATTCCAACTTTCTGCATGCTTTGAGTGATAAAAAAACTTACTGTTAGGTATATATACTGTGAAGTGCTACTTTCCCTTACATATAAGATATTAAAGTCGGTGATTTCAATTTTTTCATTGCTTCCACCAACATAGTAATTTTGTGTTAACGTATAGCCTATTTCAATCTTTGCAATTATAGTCGCTAATTGTCCATTGTAAAATTCTGTTGCATCTGTAGTTTCAATATTTTGTGGTCTCCGAAATGCAATTGATGTTATACCCTCTGCTTGTGCATCATCGAGTGAAACATCCTTTACAAATCTTAGGTAAACTGATCTACCAACATCAGTTACTGTTGGCACAAACATGCCCGCTGTGGATGCTGGGACTGTTGTCTCATCGAATGTGCGAAATACTGGTTTGAAACTAGAACCCTGTGTTGCTTGGAATGAAATAACTCCACCTTGTAGATTTGCCTCAACAGTTCCTTCCGTACCTATTACTAGTAGATTAGTATTAGAATTATTAGGTCCGCCTTCCTTAGCATAATCCATAGCAGTACCAACCTGTGTAACAAACCACGAATTCACAACGATTGCACCAGTAGTTGCTATAATTCCATAATAATTAGTCGACGATTGATCGGTGATACTAACTGATGCTCTACTTAAGCAGTTGGAAACTCTCGCTGCATTCGTTGCTTGTCCAACTATGCCGCCTACAAAATTTGACCCCGAAACAGTCGCTTCAGAAAAAATATTTGATATTGTACCACCGTCTAAACGTGCTACAAGTGATGCCACAGTAATATCACCATTAAACTCACATGAAGCATCGATATTTATATTGCTAATCTGCCCACTACGACCTACATATCTAAAAATTGCTAAATCATTCCTAGACACGCTAGATTGAGCTGACCATTTTATGTTAGAAAGAGTATGTCCGCCACCATCTAGAATTCCCATAAATCTATGTGCATCGGTTCCTATAGGTGTCAGCTCAAAATTCGAAAAATCTATGTCTTGATCAATATAGAAGTATTTCCCAGCATAGGTTGTATATGTTTGACTATTTGGATTATAAACAGCTTGTGAAATAATTCTGAAATGCTCTGGGCTCGATATTACGTATGGATTGTTTACTTCACTTCCCCATGTACCAGTCGCATTTGGAAATGCACCAAAGCGTCGTACTATAGTGCTATTAAAAGACAAATCTCTAGATTCTGTGGTGGTGCTAAAAACAACCAAGTTCGGCCCAAAAAATGCTGATCCATCAGTCATCTTAAATTCATTTTGCCATGCTCCATCGGTTGCTGTATCGTTAAAGCGAACATTATTGAGACCATTATTCCCACCCTTAATTGATGATTCAATATAGAAATTCCCATACGCATTTAGTGTTGGAAAGGTTATGCTCTCTTTATTTCCGATTGTCTTATTGGCTCCAAAAATCTCATTAGCAAAAAATGAGTATTCTATTCGAGTTTTATCAGCTAACAAAGGTTGATCATTATATGCAAACCCTGCGATCCCACCAATATTTCCTACATTTCCAAAGTGTGCTATTATTGTATATGAATAGGATAGCTCACCATCTTGCATTTTTCCAACTATACCACCGAGATTTGAAACAGTTGGTGCAATTCCAGCATATGTTATTGATCCAGACGTGTATGTCGTTTTAATGCTTCCTTCATTGTATCCAACTAAGCCACCACCATTAATACCGTTGGATATAATAGAGGCATTTGCAAAGCAAGAAACTATACTACCAAAATTTGAACCTGCTAATGCTCCTGTGTTTAAGTTTCCTTCAATTGTTGCATTATATATTCCCAAATTTTTAACAACTGCACCTTCTCCAATGACACCAAACACCCCAATGTTTTCGTCAGCATCCGTTACACTGTAGGTAATATTTGTTAGAATCTTGCCGTTTCCGTCAAATGTACCATAGTATGGATATGAATCGGTGCCTAGTCTATTGAATGTGCTATTTTCAAATGATATGTTATTAGAAAGCCTGACATAGACAGGTGAATCATTATCTAAGCCATCGCGCATTGACCAATTCAGTGTCAAATTATTCCAATCAGCAACTGTTGAAACAATATAAGGGTTTTGCGGAGTTGTTGTATCTAGACTTTGTGTCGAAGCAAAAACGATTTTCTCACCGTTTGAAATATTAATAACGAAAAAAACAAGTAGCAAAATAATTGCAATACTTATCAAAGAAATTAAATTCTTAATAGTTTTTGCCATAAAAACCTTCCGTTATTTTCACAAGAAATGCACAATTTCAATTAAATAAATCAATGTTTGGCTCTAAAACATCATTGTTATTCATGTATCCTTGTTGATCAAGCAACAAAATATACGACTTGATTATAGCATAAATTACTCTGTATTGCAATAGTCAAACTAAATGCCTTAGATTACAACACCATATTGTCGAATGTAAAATAAATTCCCAGCTTTTTTATAAATTCATTTTTAAAAAAACACCTAGTTCTTTAGCATAAAGCAAAATTATAATATCAAAAAACCAATAATCTAGTCTTTAAAAAGCAGTTTGATAGATATATGGTTGGGAGTGTGTATTAATTTGTGTAAATCGTGGATGAGGAGTGGATACCTGAAGTCGATGTTCAGTTTAATTTCGATTGTATCAGTTGCCTTCCAATTTGTCAACAATTAATTTTTTTTTGTGATATTTTCAGTCAGGAATTAGTTACTGTTCACACCTTATATGAAAACAACAACAACTTAATTGTTAATGACCTAAATCTAAAACAAATTTCAAAAATTGCTATTTTAAAGGGCTTTTTCTGCATTTAAAACGATCATGTTGTGAGCTTATCCGCTAAAGAACGGACATTTTCCAAAACAACATGCAGCGGACGGACAATAACTATGTTTCCCCATATGGGGTGTGAACTGTAACTGCGAAGTGTTACTGTTCACCACTCAACTGAATTATTAGTTTATGATGTTAAATCTAAAACAGATTTTTTAAATTGCTGGTTTAATTAACTTTTTTTACGTTTGAAATGATTATGCTGTGTCATTTTCTGATAAAGCGGTGGAATTATCGCAAATATCATGCAATGCGTGAACTGCAATCCTGTTTTCCTTAGAGGGTGTGAACAGTAACCTTTAATGAACTTGTTTGAGTATTTAGATATGTAGAAACCCTTTGGAATAAACCTTTTATGATTGCGTTTTGGTTCTCGTTTGAACCACGCTTCTACGATGAAAACGGACGATAGTAAAATGCTTTTGTGCGATTTTTCTTGTTATTCAAGCATTTCTCGAAAACTAAGCCAATTAAAAATGAGCATTTCG
>JAITQU010000085.1 GCA_031288735.1 Christensenellaceae bacterium | reverse complement strand
TAGATATTATAGAAAAATATCAAACATCTAGAGACAAAATCTGGTACGGTGAAATCACGGAATCTCAAAAAAAACTATACGAAAGACTTAACATAGCCCCGCCATCATAGATATATTTTTAGGGATTAAAGGCTTTAAAAAATTTTTATCTTTGCTAAATGCATTAAAAAACATTTTGCCATAGTCCAGATTATGATGTAATTGATATAAGGGCAGGTTTTTGTAAACTTCGAAAAATTTATATGGCAATATAAACATTGTTGTGCATAATAATGGAAAGACCAGCTTTTCGCTATTTGATGTGATCGTTGTGGCAGTGACGTACTCCCGCCGACTAACGCCTACGGCGTTTGAGCCGGTGCTTCTTTGGAACTCCCACTTACGCCAGGATGTTTTACCAAGCTATCCCCGTGCGTCCCACGGTTCGATGTAATGCGCTATGAGGTGAGTAATCGAAGACCTTTGCGCCGAATGATTATTACTATTCAAGTCCACTCGAGAATCAGACCTCCCTTATATGCACTGATTCTTTCACAAATTCTCAAAGTGTCAATACCAGACGGTCGAACAAGGTGTGTGATTAATCTCACCGACTATAGAGGCGGGAGACTTTTCACACATAAGGTTAAATATATTCCATGTGGAAATGTGGAACACAGATGGCAAAGTAATAGGCAAGTAACTAATGGACTCTTATCTGCAACCACACAGAAAAAGAGACACGTAAACTTGCCAATATGTTTTATAAAGCATCTTGCATTGTTTAATGAGCTGACTTGTTTGTTACTATACAATAATCATTTTTCTATTAAATTTATCCGCTCTGTTTATAATATCTAATGTCCCTTGCGCCACAAAATCTAATTTTACTAAAACCCTTAAAGATTTGTCTACGCGGTTAACATCACTAAACCGTGTAAGCACATTGCGACATGATTCCGAAAGCGCAGCAAGTATGTCCTTTCTTTTTGAGCTTATAGCTATAATTTCAATGTATGCAGGACTTCGAACAGCCTCTTCATACATCTCCTTTGTTATATCAAACAGTGCATATAAGCAAATGCGTCTAAGTCTTGCCACTGTGTAGCGTTTTGTCTTTGCTGCTTCGAGTAACTGATCAAGTGTTGTTGTTGTTGATGCAGCTAACTTTATACGATTGTTCAGGCCACCCGACACATCATAGTAGTGCTCTAAATCGTGTCCAGACATACCTTTTAACTTAAATATTATCATATCACTTAGTGAATCTAATGGGTCCGTGCTTGATTTTACTTGCTCGTTTAACTGTAACAACTCTGAAAACGTTTCAGCGGGAACATATTGTTTGATTTTTGCAAGATCTCCTTGTCGGATTGCGGAACGGATTGCAGTGGCAGATGGGAATTCTGTATCAAACGCATCATCGTTATAGCCTGCTCCCATCCGTTTTATGGTATGTATTTTGATATCTAATCCTGCTTTAATAATCGCAGAAATATACGCAATGCCTAATATATTATTGGGGAAATCTAAAAGTCCTTTTATCTCTGAATAGTTTTCATTGAGTCCTGCATATTCATCCACCGCTAAAGCTCGTGCTTTTGGAAAGGAATAACCATCCTTTAAAAATCCCTGCAATAAATTTTTCAATTCCAGAGGCTCTTCTATCAAAAGCATGGCCACCTTTGTTAATAATTCTGCATCCCCACACTCGCTTCCAAAACTGATATATTCTACATCGGGGAAAGCGGCTATCGTTTTAATTGCACCATAAGCAAAATTATCAGCTGGTGAAATTGCATAAATAAGAGGCAATTCGACAACAATATCAGCTCCGAGAAACACAGCTGTTGAGGCTCTTGAGTATTTGTCTGTTATCGCAGCTTCGCCTCTTTGCACAAAACTGCCACTCATTACACAAACAACGGTGTCACAGCCTGTTTGCTCACGCGCACTAGTTAAATGTCGCACATGCCCATTTGTCAAAGGGTTATATTCACAAATAATAGCAACTGTCTTCATATATACCATACCTTTGATGTGAAATCCGAAGCGTAGCGTAAAATCTTTTCCCGTCTCAATTGCTTTCTGATTTTCACATAAAATCAAATTCTTTCACGCTGAAATTTATCCATTGCTACTTGCGTGGTTTAAATGTGTGTTTAAAAAATGATGCCTTGTGATCTTCCTGCTTTCACTTTTTTGTTGAGTTTACTTGCTTTTTAGTAGCTAAAAGAGTAATATAACTGTTGTTTACAGACTATTATGCTACAAATTGTCGGATTTTGCATTAACTCTATCTTTCACTAGCATACACTTCTCAACAAATTATACACTAGATACTCAATAAAATCAACAGTCAAAATAGGAGGCAGACATGTCTAAGTTCATGGACGCAACCATTGCAAGTGCAAAAATACTATACAAACACATCGTCCTTCCCGAAGGCGAAGAACCTAGAGTAATAGCCGCTGCTTTCGCAACAGTAAAAGAGCATATTGCGAAAATAACTCTTCTTGGCGATAAAACAAAGATTTCAGAGACCGCTAAGTCCCTCGGCATTACTAATTTAAGTGGTATTGAAATTGTAGATCCTAGCTCTTCGATTAAACGCAATGCTTATTCTAAGCTATTATATGATTTGAGAAAGGACAAGGGTGTAAGTGAGGAGGAAGCAAAATCCCTAACCCTCAATCCTTTGTATTATGGTTGTCTTATGATAAAGTCTGGTGACGCTGACGGAATGGTTGCAGGGTCGATTAATTCTACAGGAGATGTACTGCGCCCTGCATTGCAAATAATAAAATCAAAAAAAGGCATCAAGACAGTTTCGAGTTGTTTCGTTATGGTACTCCCTGACAGTAGTCCTTATGGTGAAAACTCCGTTATGATATTTGGGGATTGTGCGGTTTTGCCTAATCCCACAGCTGATCAACTCGTTGACATCGCTTTCGCAAGCGTTGATAGTGCTCTAAATATTGGAAAAATAAAAGACCCAAAGGTTGCACTACTTTCATTCTCGACTATGGGAAGCGCAAAGCATGAGCTTGTAAATAAAGTCAAAGACGCTCTCAGTTCCCTTTTGAAGCTTAACCCCAAATTCGCTGTAGATGGTGAATTACAGCTTGATGCTGCAATAGTGCCAGAGGTTGCTAGACTTAAAGCACCTGGAAGTCTAGTTGCTGGAAAAGCAAATGTTTTGATTTTCCCAGATTTGCAATCTGGAAATATAGGATATAAACTTGTTCAACGTTTTGGTAGTGCTGAAGCGATCGGACCCATATGTCAGGGCTTAGCTTCACCAGTTAATGATTTGTCGCGTGGATGTAACGTTAACGATATTATTAGTGTCATTGCTATTACGGCACTACAAACTGCTTAATGACTTTACACATATTTATCCACCTATTCTAAAATACTGTATGTAGCTTAAATTACAATCCTAATTTCTGCGCTTATTCCGTTGGAGGGTCTCAGTTTTGCGAAATAATATTTCTTCTCTTAACAACAATAGCAACATCAAAATGCTTGTTCTAAATGCTGGAAGCTCGTCGCTGAAATATCAAGTAATCGATATGAGTACTGAGAAGATTCTTGGTAAAGGCATTGTAGAAAGAATCGGACAAGATAAATCACTCTTAACACATGACACAGAACGTGAAAGGTTTTCCATCGCTGCTAGGTTAACAAATCACACCGAGGCTTTCAAGCTGGTAATATCTACTATAACGGACTCGGTCCATGGTTTTTTAAAATCCATCGATGAAATATCTGCAATTGGGCATCGTGTTCTTCACGGCGCAGAGGATTACACAGATAGTGTAATCGTTGATGATGCCGTTCTCGAAACATGTAGAAAGAATGCTGTGCTAGGGCCCTTACATCAAAACGCAAACCTTGATTGCATTGTAAGTTGCCAATCCGTGCTGCCAGGAACTCCTAACGTGGCCGTTTTCGACACGGTCTTTCACTCAACCATGCCTTCTTATGCATATATGTATGCTATTGATTATTCCGATTATGAAAAATATAAGGTCCGCCGATATGGATTTCACGGTACTTCTCATAAATTTGTAACAGGCGAAGCTATAAAGTATTTAAACTCAAAGCATTCAAAAATAATCACCTGCCATCTGGGTAATGGTAGTTCTCTTGCAGCTGTTGTTGATGGCAGGTGTATTGACACTTCTATGGGACTGACACCTCTAGAAGGAGTGATCATGGGCACTAGAAGTGGAGATTGTGATCCTGCTCTCGTTACTTTTCTAGCTGAGCAGAAAAAAACAACACCTAATGAGATTGTATCCTATCTTAATAAAAAGTGTGGCTTTTTAGGATTAGCAGGGGTAAGTGATTTTCGCGATCTAACTGCTCTTGCAAACAAATCAAATGACAGCCGTGCAAAACTCGCCGTAGAAATGTTTGCTTACCGAATCAGAAAATATATCGGCTCCTACTTCGTTGCCATGGGTGGATTGGATTGCATCGTTTTCACGGGTGGAATTGGAGAAAATGCATCTTTTGCTCGTA
The DNA here is from genome assembly GCA_031288735.1 of Christensenellaceae bacterium. GTDB lineage: Bacteria > Bacillota > Clostridia > Christensenellales > DTU072 > JAITQU01. The sequence continues at coordinate 8,884 of JAITQU010000085.1, read as the reverse complement.
GCAAAATTTGTGAAGGCTTAGAATGTTTAGGTGTCGATTTTGATACAGAGAAAAATGAACAAGCACATGGTTCTTTTGCCGAATTGCATAGACCATCTTCAAAGGTTAAGATTGTAATAATCCCCACTAATGAAGAGCTTGTGATTGCTCGAGATGCAAAAAGACTTATCTTTGAAAGCTAGAACCTCTTCCCTAACCAAGTTTTTTTCATGCCTGTCATAGTTGATTAGTATTGTTGATAATAATGCAGCGGATTTCATTGCAAAAAATACCCAAAATTTACTAAAAATTTACTAAAATGTTTTTAAAAAAATTTTTTATTTTATTTTGTTTTGCTTGACAAGATGTAGCTTCAACAAATAAAATAATAGCATGCTTGTAGCAAAGGCGCTATAGACAATTGTCTGTGGTGCTTTTTTCTTTTTAATAGCAAAATAGTATATTAGGAGAGATTTAATATGATTAAAATTCCAGAAGTGTTTGGCGAACTTGTTTTTGGCGAAGCGGTTATGCGCGAAAGATTACCAAAAGACACATTTAAGGCTTTGAAAAAAGCTATTGCTGATGGAAAGCCACTAGAGCTTGATGTTGCAAATTCAATTGCAAACGCTATGAAAGATTGGGCTGTTTCAAAAGGTGTCACTCATTTCACACATTGGTTTCAACCCATGACAGGTGCAACTGCAGAAAAACACGACAGTTTTATTTCACCTACTGCTGAAGGCAAGATTATAATGGAATTCTCTGGCAAAGAGTTAATCAAGGGTGAACCAGATGCTTCAAGTTTTCCATCGGGTGGTATTCGTTTGACATTCGAAGCACGTGGCTATACAGCTTGGGATCCTACTTCTTATGCTTTCATCAAGGATAATGCGCTTTGTATTCCTACCGCTTTTTGTTCTTATGGCGGTGAAGCGTTAGATAAAAAGACTCCTTTATTGCGTTCTATTGACGCACTTAGTGAGCAATCCTTGCGTGTTTTAAAATTGTTTGGCAATTCAAGTGGTGCAAAATCTGTTAATTCAACGGTTGGACCAGAGCAAGAGTATTTTTTAATTAAAAAAGATCTCTATGAAAAACGTCGCGATCTCGTCCTTACTGGTCGTACTCTTTTTGGGGCAAAACCACCACGTGGACAAGAATTAGAAGATCACTACTTCGGTGCAATCAAATCCCGTGTTGCGGATTACATGGCTGAGCTCGATACCGAATTATGGAAGCTTGGAATTCTCTCTAAAACTAAGCATAACGAGGTTGCTCCTTCTCAACACGAATTAGCTCCTATCTATAGTTTGGTAAATACCGCAACTGACCATAACCAACTAGTGATGGAATTGATGAAAAAGATAGCTCCCAAATTTGGACTTACATGTCTTTTACATGAAAAGCCTTTTGCTGGGATTAATGGAAGTGGAAAACACAATAACTGGTCTCTTTCAACAGATACTGGTGTTAACCTCCTAGATCCTGGTTCGTCACCAGAAGAAAATGCTCAATTCATGCTTTTCTTAACGGCTATTTTAAAAGCCGTAGACGATTACCAAGACTTATTAAGGGTAAGTGTTGCTAGTGCTGGCAACGATCATCGCTTAGGCGCATCAGAGGCACCTCCTGCAATTATTTCAGTGTTTTTGGGCGAGGTTTTAACTGCAATAGTAGATAGCATTGTAGATAAGCATGCATACGACAAAAAGAAAGAATCATATATCGAAATTGGTGTTGGTTCTCTGCCTAAAATCCCAAAGGATAATACGGATCGCAACCGCACCTCACCTTTCGCATTCACGGGCAATAAGTTCGAGTTCAGAATGCCCGGATCAGCTTTCTCAATAGCAGGTCCAAACTTTGTGTTAAACACTATTGTAGCAGATGCATTAGGACAATTTGCAGATATTCTCGAAAAGGCCAAGGATTTCAACAAAACATTGAAGACTTTGATATCTGATACCCTTTCAAAGCATCGACGCATAATATTTAATGGCAACGGCTACACTGATGAATGGGTAATAGAAGCTAAGAAACGCGGATTGCTAAATTTAACCTCAACAATGGATGCGCTTCCTTATTTCATTAAAGAGAAAAATATAGAATTGCTAGAAAAACACAAGATCCTGACACGCAAGGAAATACTTTCTCGTTATGATATCACTGTTGAAACTTATATCAAAACTGTTAGAATTGAAGCACTGACAATGATCGATATGTCTAGAAAAGCTATTATGCCAGCAGGCGAGAAGTATTTATCTAAGCTAGTAAAGACGGCGGCAAACAAACAGACGCTTAATATTTCATCTGAGTTTGAAAAAACCATGATTGAGAAACTTTCTAGTTTGCTAGTGAAGATTTATTCATATACAGAAACTCTTGAAAAAACACTAGAAGAGGCGGAAAAGCAAGCTGACATAACAAACGAGGCCACATTCTTCTATTCAAAGGTCATTCCTGCAATGAAAGATTTGCGAACAGTAGCTGATCTTCTCGAAGAAAACACAGCCGCTAAGTATTGGCCATTCCCTGACTATGCAACTTTATTGTTTTCTGTGTAACCAAAACTTATTAAATTAAAATTTAAAAACCACAAAGGCGTGCGTTATTCTTTAAAAGAATTCCGTGCGCTTTTTGTTTTATATCATATTATATTTTTAGGAGGCTTATTATCATGTTTAATCCCAACGACACAATGTGGGTGCTATTAGCAGCTGCACTTGTCTTCTTTATGCAAGCAGGTTTTGCAATGGTTGAGGCTGGTTTAACTCGAGCTAAAAACACAGGCAATATCATCATGAAGAACCTGCTAGACTTCTGTATCGGTACGGTTGTTTTCTGGTTTCTAGGCTTTGGAATCATGTTTGGCGAAGACATCGGAGGCCTTTTTGGAAAACCTGATTTGTTTACTAACGGTTTGGCCGACCCCGGTACATATCCACCATTAGCGTTTCTTATTTTCCAGACAGTTTTCTGTGCCACTGCTGCAACTATCGTTTCAGGTGCTATGGCTGAACGAACAAAGTTTATCAGTTACTGCTTGTATAGCGGAATTATTTCGCTACTTATTTATCCAATAACTGGTCACTGGATATGGGGCGGTGGATGGCTATCAAGTCTAGGATTCCATGACTTTGCAGGATCTACTGCTGTACACATGGTTGGTGGTGTTGCATCCTTTACTGGAGCACTTGTTCTAGGTCCACGTATTGGGAAATATGATGAAAAAGGAAAACCAAAAGCTATTCTAGGTCACAATATGGCTCTCGTTGCACTAGGTGTCTTTATTCTATGGTTTTGCTGGTTTGGTTTCAATGGTGGTTCAACTACCTCTGCAACTGGTGACGATAGTTTATTCACAATGTCAAACGCTTTTGTTACAACAAATTTAGCTGCCGCTACTGCTACTGTTGCCGCACTTATATTTAGCTGGGTCAAATACAAAAAACCTGATGTTTCAATGACATTTAACGGTGCTCTTGCTGGTCTTGTAGCTGTAACCGCAGGTGCAGATACTGTTACTCCCACTGGTGCTTTCTTCATTGGATTAATCGCTGGTCTACTCATTATCCCTGCTATCGAATTCATTGACAAAAAACTTAAGGTTGACGATCCAGTTGGCGCAATCGGTGTCCATGGAGTCTGTGGCGCAGTTGGTACTATTCTTGTAGGTCTGTTTGCTGCTCATGGCGAAAATGCAGATGAGCTTGGCCTTTTCTATGGCGGAAACGGAAAGCTTTTTGGAGTACAAATATTAGGTGTTCTTGTTGTTATGGCCTTTGTTGGAGTTGTTATGTTTGGAGTATTCCACTTACTTAAGAGAACTGTAGGCCTTAGAGTTAAGCGTGAAGAAGAGCTTGCTGGTCTTGACATTGCTGAGCATGGTCTTGCAACAAGTTATGCTGGCTTTGCTGCTGCCCCGGTAACTAGCGATGGTATTTCTGTGACAAGAGCACCAGCGACCGTTGACACCGCTGTCAAAGTGGAATATCATAATGAGGGTGGAGCTGATGCATTTGTAGACTATTCTGTAGATAAGACAAAATTTACAAAAATTGTAATCGTTGCAAACCCATCAAAATTCGATGATTTGAAAACGGCACTAAACAACATAGGAATAACTGGCATGACCGTCACGAACGTAATGGGATTTGGGATGCAAAAGGGGCACTCAGAGTATTATCGTGGGACACCAATGGATGTAAACCTATTGCCTAAATTCAAAATGGAAATTGTAGTTTGCAAGATTCCTGTAATTGAAGTTGTTAACACTGCTAAAAAAGTGCTATTTACTGGTAATTATGGCGATGGCAAGATATTTGTCTATGACGTTGAAAACATTATCAAAATTCGCACTAACGAAGAAGGCTACGATGCCTTGCAGGATGATTAACACTTACGTAGTCGATACTATTCTTATCGCACTGCACACTTAAATCGCTCTTTTCTAACCATATATCTTTCCTTCTTTTTGAGACGCTTGATGAATTATCGAGCGTCTCATAATTTTATGAGTTAGAGGCCCTATAATAAAATTATTCAAGGAAAACTTAAAATTTCTCGATAATTTTTTTGGATTAAAGTTTACTATATGAATGACGTGAATCATGAAAATAAAGAATTAGACAATGATTTCCATAGTAAATGCAAGGATGTAAGTGGTTGCATTTACTCTGTCAATTAAATACTCGCTACTATTCCGCCACATATGGAAACTATGGCATCTCACACTCAGCATGGTATTTTAGAATAAATCTTCTCTTTAGTGTGAGAAATCTCAATAACAGCCATTTAAAATACTGAAAATTCTTTAAGGTATTACTTATCAAGTTGGGAGTGTATATTGTTTTGTGTAAATAGGTGGGAGGAGGCATAATAAAAACGACAAAACGGTGGAAAATCGAGACAAACGAATGCATTTTTAAAGAACATTTCCCATATACTAGTCTCGATGGGATAATGGAAAGACTTGAAACAAAACTGAAACGCTATTAAATATAAAAATATGAAGATGAGTCCAATGAAATATTTATAAGCAATTCTAGGAATATTTTTCTTAAATTCATTACAAGAAATTAATTTGAACCTTGTCTGAAAAATATTGGAGGGATAATATGATAAAAATGGATATGCGAAAAAAACTAACCTCTTTGCTATTGGTGTCTTTTGCACTAATAATGGGAATACCTGGTCTGTTTGTTAATAATATAAATGCTCACGCAACCGAGCTCTCGCAAGGAGGCAAACTTGGTAAATTTGCTCTGTATAATGAGTTAATAACACAATACGAAGGATTCTCTGATAAAACCGTAATAAACGTAAAGGTGTTAAACGATTTTGATGCGAATAGTTTCCTTTTATTAGAATGCTATCCAACGGGATATATTATCTATGATAATACGTTAACAACTGCGCTTGAACTAAACGCAGAAGGCGATTCACCGTATATCAATCAATTTGCTAATTTAATATATGGTGGACCAACGCAATATTACATTATGTCTCATCACTTGAAAAACGATAATGTTATTTTCTCTCATACGGTTCTTGACGAAACAATAATTGCCGATCACGAAAAACAAACGGCATTAAGAGAAGAAAGCAGTGATATGTCCGCATCTGTTAAAGAATCCGTGCTTTTGAAACAGGCGAGCAAGGTCGCAATCGGAGAGTATCATGAAGCAAATGCGAGCTCAGGATGGCAGACAACTCTTTTGAGCAGTTGGAGCACTATTGCTAATCTTAACACCACGGGTTATAATGTAAACGGAAACTGTGGCTACGTGGCAGCATCGTTAATCACATACTATTATTATAAACGAAAAGGCTGGAGTGGATTTGTACCTGGCGGAGTTTATAGCAATGCGTTAGTACAAGGCATACAAGGCTCCAGAAGCGATTCCACGTGGGGTCCAGACCTGGCGAGTGCTATGTCCGATTGGAGTTATAGTCATGGTGCAAATGACACAATTTTGCTTATGCCATATAACAAACTTCCAGGGAACTGCATGTTATTGCCGACTTTCGCGGATATATGGTCACTCATTAACCAAGACCGTCCCGTAGCATTGTTAGGGGATATGCCTAGTGCAGGTAATCATGTTATAACTATTCATGGTGCTCAAAGGTATAGAACTGTTACTTTAGGATTTATCTATACATATAGCGATTATTATTATTGGGCTCATTATGGGTGGGGCACTTCAATGAATGACGTAAAAATACATGATTCTATATCTAACATGGTAAAAGGTTCGGCTGTATATTATTAAAACACAAAAATTGCTTTGAGTAGAAATTACAATGTTTTAAATGCACAAATAACCGTATGATTCATTTGATGGAAGGGCAGTGGTAAAGTGTTTTTTTGGTTACTGTTCACCCCGCAACTGAATATATTGCCAATGTTGCGAATTCTAAAACTAAATTACTGTCTTAAAGAATTTTTTCAACATTCAACTGCCTATTATTGTGATTTCTCACGCTAAAACGAAGTCGTTTTCTAAAATATCATCATGCGTGTGAACAATAACCAGTTTTGGCATATGTGGTGTGAACAGTAACTTTTTGCGTCATTTCCTTTATCTTTTTGATTTTAGTAGCTTTTAGTTTATTTATTCTATTACTGTAGTGATTTATGCAAAAAGTATTGATTAATACCATGGAATATGGTGAACTAAAGAAAAATTAAAGAGGCTAAAAATCATGGACTCAACATTGAAAGACGCAATCATAGGTTAAAGGAAATTCCAGAAAGTCATCTGGAAGAAGTAATCTAGTTTCTTTTAGAGATACAATAGATGGTGTCGCTATGAAAAAAACAGCAGGGACACTTGATTTGAATATTTCCACTGTATTTAGCGCACGACACAAAATACTTAATTGCTCGAACATGCTATTGTTGAATCCAACGTAATTTTAGAATGTGTGCAAGAAGTTGATGAAGCATATGTGTTGGAAAACCTGAAAGTCAAAGAAAATCGATGCAATTACTACAAAAAACACGCAAGCATGGCGCAATTCCTACCATGTCTGACATAAGTAATGAATATGTGTGCGTTTGTACAAGTGTTGATGTAGATAACAATTAATTTAACTGCAATAGTTGTTAATTGTGCTGTCCCAAGTAAGTAAGAAATAATTAAAGTCTACGGAAACAAGATTGCAATCGACATGGTATTACTTTGTGTATGAAAACAGAATGTATGATGTACTTGATGAGAATTGTATAGTTGCACACAAAACACGAATTAATCGAGTCGCCAATTCAATTCGCTTATTAAAGAGCGACATTATCGAGGTGAAGCAACAATGTATTTGAATCGTATGATGCACTATTTCGGAAATCTTTGCCAAAGATTATGACCCATTAGTGGACAAAATCTTTAGTCTTATAACAAGTCGAGCTGGATCATTTTTGCCCACAAAAAAGTTATCATCTGCAAATTTGTTACTGGTGTAAATCAACACGCTTCAATAATATCTCCTAATCAATAAAAATCTTGTTAACGACCTGCCAAAATATGATGCGGAAGCCACCCCAAATTTGAGGCGATAACAATGGACATGTCCCACTCTTTTATATCGAGAGAAGAAACATTATTACACAATGTCTCAATCACATTTGACAAATTCCATGTTATAAAGACGCTAAATAGGGCTTTATATGATGTGCCTCGAAGTAAACAAAAACACAACCCACTTCTGAAAAACTCTCGCTGTGCTTAGTTTAAGAATCCTGAAAAGCGGACAGCACCTCAAAGGAAAAACTTGTGTCGCTACGTTTTGAGAACTGCAAAGGTCTAGCAGATGAAACTCACGTTTCAAAATATTTATCGATGCGTTAAAGATCCTAGAGATGCCGAGAGCGTCCTTAAAAAATGGATTGACTGGGCGATGATAGGTCACAGTTAGATCTAGTAAGGCGTTTTGCAAAACTGTAAAAAATCATTGACAGACATCTTGCGTTATTTCAAACGCGACTCACATCTGGACTAATGGAAGGCATTAATTGTCTAATTCAAGAGATTAAACGAAGGTATTGTTCACCCCCTATTTGAATAAATTATTAGTGTGGCGAAAATTAAAACAAATATTTTAAATTGCTAACTCAAAAACATTATTTAAAATTCGATAGGTTTATTGATGTATTCTTTTAGCTTACACAACGTGTATTTTCCTAAATAGCATGTCGAGCATGAATAGTAGCAAGCTTCTTCATATGAGGTGTGAACAGTAACAAACGAAGTGCAAAAGGATTCAGAAACATCGGCAATTTTATTGACATGATTTACCTTGAATCAACTACCCTCGATTTTGCATTTGCCCACACGAAATAACGAAGGGGGAAAATATTTTATAAATTTTATTACATTTGTAGTGTTTCAGTTGTTTTATAAGTGAAAGGAGGCTATATGAACAATATTTCTGGCAATGAATTTATTAATAAAGTTGTAAAAGAATATTCAGATACAATTTTTAGAATCGCAATTCAGGACACCCAAAACATATTAGATGCTGAGGTATAATGCAAGATGTGTTTTTAGCATTTATTAAGCAACCACCTTTCAATTGCGATGAGCATATAAAAGCATGGATAATCCGAGTCACAATAAACAAGAGCAAGAATCATTTAAAAGCCGTCAAAAAAGGAACAATATTCCGCTTTATACAGTTGAAAACAGTTTAACGTAAAAACAGAGTATTACTAAAACAGACAAAAATGTCGTTCGTAAGTTGCATTATGCCTTTTTATGCTATACTGATAGCATAAAAAGGACATGAATTATGAAAAATGAAGATACAATAAAAGGTAAACATCTGACTCGCAACAGAGTTGTTTGATTAGAAAACAAGTACTTAATTTGCTTAAACACGGGATAGAGAATAAACAAATAGC
>JAITQU010000079.1 GCA_031288735.1 Christensenellaceae bacterium | reverse complement strand
AAAGCTCGAGCTCCAAAAATATTCTTTCCAAATACTTTTGTGTATTTGCGGGAACTCTTTTTTTACAATGCGCATTCTTGCGCTCTTGTATGCGTTGATAAATTTGCTGATCTCCGTTTCTTCTGCGTCCTGAAAAATATATGTACATGGTCCGTCGTGATTCCACTGCTAAGGGTGCTTTTGTAGCCTGGAGTTATATACTCAAAGATTTCTTTGAGCTGCTGACGTTGCATCGAATGACTCTGCGTCGATACTTTACAACAAGCACAACGTGATACCACATCTTGAATACCGAATAATTATTACTATCCAAGTCCACTCGAAAATCAGCACTCCCTAATATGCACTGATTCTATCACAAATTCTCCGAAGTGTCAGTACAGGACGGTCGAACAAGGTGTGCGATTCATCTTACCGACTATAGAGGCAGGAGACTTTTCACACATAAGGTTAAAGATACGAACTTATTTATTAATCTCTCTAATTATATTTGGATCCTTTATTTTTGTATCGTCTGAGAGTAGTAGCATTTTCGAAATTACCTCTACTGTAAGCGGATTATCGTCAATAAAATCTAAAAACACCTTGTTATGTGTTGGGTCACTAATAGCTAAAATATTAAGTGCCCCTGTAAGGTTTTTAAACGCAACACCAGAACGCAAATTAATAGCATAGTCACCAAGTTTGCCTTTAATTTTAACAAAGTTTCCATCGACTAAGATATTGTTAAGATATAAAAGTTCTGCTAGATTCATACAAATTTGCCGACGCAATTCAACTGTTGAAAGGGACTCCTCGAAATCATATCCTTGTGGGTGTGAGGTAGAAACAACTAAATCAACATCACGCATTACTTCAGAAAACATTTTATCATCAATATCCTTTAACGAAATTACATTGAATGTCTTCCTGTTAACGAAATAAATTGATGACACCGTGACACTTTCATCATTGTCAAATGATGAATATCCAAAATCCCATACCCCAAAAATAACAGCAACTATGTTTTCCTTATAGAAAACCTTCTGAAGTCCTATATCCTCTCCTGAATGCCAGCCACGGCTCTTTGCTACTGCTATTGCCTTTTGGAGGTTTATTAAACGCCCATGGTAGCGATTGGATTCTTGAGCGATTTTTTCATCTTCCATTTTTGTGTAGGTTTCGCGAAACGCTTGCTTAAATGGCTGACGAATTTTATTCATTAACAAATATTTCTGTTTTTCTCCCCAAACCTTTAACCGATATAAGTCTAATGGGTGTGCTATGATACAGTCGGTAAGAGCTGAATTCATCAACTCATCAAATGTATAAACCGCGTCAGCGGACAAATAAAACAGTGCACCTAATATTTTTTTAATAAGTGGGCTCTTAGACATTACCGCTAATTCAGATGCTTTTAATATACTCGATCTTTCCATCACTGTTTCTAGAGACTTAATTACTCTTGTTGACTGCTTGTTTAAAACTTCTCTTTCAGCTTTTAACAAAGAATAATAGGCATCGTTTTTCACAGATGTAGGCACTGTTGACATTTCATTACCGTTTTTTGTGACAGCTATTGAAACCTTAAAACGCTCTGAGATGAAAAGCGACACCTCAAAATCGCCAATTTCTTTAGCTGTAAAATATGGAGCAATTCTGTCTGCGGATTTTGACTCCATAAACCATACAAAACGGTCCACATCCGAATAACCACAGGCTCTCGCTAAATTTTCGATTGCTATTTCTGAAGCTTTTTTTTCACTCGCTTGCCTTTGTGCGCCAAACTGCTTTGATTCATGTAAAAATTGCATAATTTGTGCATAGCGATCATCGATGTCGCATTCATTCTCTAATGGTATTAAAGAATAATATAGGATATATTCTTTACTGCGTGATTGATTAATTTTTGATAAGCATTCCTCTGCTGTAAGCTTTTTAGTTAGTGCATCGTTAAAGCGTTGCGCACGTTTGTGAAAATTTGTTACAGTTATGTACTTTGCGTTATCGTAAATAAGATTAAATGTAGCATCATCTGCTTCCCTTTTAACTTGCCAAAACCAATCAATGTCTACTGCACCTTCTTTAAAATCATCGATATCAATCGGGGAATAAATGGCGATTTTGTCTTTAAAGCAATTTGAAACATTATCGTCACGTAAATGTGCCTTAAAAAACATTATAGTGCTAATCAATCCGTTTAGCCCTAAAAATCGATCAGTCCATTCTAGAATTGTCCACGAATCGTTAAGTAGGGCACCTTTAATTAAATCTTTTGTAGTGAGCTTTAATTCTCCTACTAATCTCAAAAAATCATCATAGGTGTCAGTTTCATATGGAGTCGTTGATTGAACAATGTTTGAAAATGAAGCTACCTTTGTCAAATTTCTACACCATCTGTATTTAGTGCGTCGCATGATAGTCATACTTTGAAATGCTTGCAAAGCTTTAAGATAATATGAAACTCCGATTAGATATTCAGCCCTTGTTATAAACTCAGAATAGCTTGTCTCGGCCTGATTTCTTGACATCTCAGTATCTAGCATTAACATAATAGCTTGACAAAGCATGTCTAAGTATCCATCGTCTTTTATAGAGAAATGTATGTTTCTTATATCATTTTGATGTGTTAATTGCCTCATTTTTGTTGCATACATGGTAGGAAGATCGACATATCCCTTTTTTAAAAATTCAAAAAGCTCGCTATTATCTATTATTTTTTTATCATAAAAGCATGAAAAAATATCTAAAAACTGTGATGGAAAAAGGTGGGACTTAAAGTAGTGCTTAGTGCATTTTAATATTTGCGAAAATACCAAGAGTGTATCCTCATCAAGTAGGTTTATTTCAATATTATGTGAAAGTTTTACACAAACATCGTATTCTTGGCAATAAGGAGGCATCTTTCCTTTGTTATAAGAGAACCGATATCCATGCTGAAGATTGTATTTAGTTAAAAACTCAAACGATACGAACTCATCTAATAAACTATTGATAACTGAAAAATATCGATGGACATACGCTTTTTGAATGTGTTGAGAATTGTTCGATTTTAAATAGCCGCTAAGCATATTTATAAAATATCTTGTAGACAAGGAGCAGTTTTTTTCTAAGCTTGCCAATTTGTCAAATTTTTTCCCAATTTTTGACTTGAACGATTTATCTCCAGCAAATTCCATCAACCGCAAAGCATACTCAAAGAAAACAATTTCGTCATGAGTTAAATTAAAGCTTTTAATTAATTCATTTGATTCATTTTGTAGCGGATAGTCTGTGCTATTTTCTAGCTGTGAATAACGTAATCCAAACTCTGTTTCCCCATGGAGAGGAGAACGGTATTTATGATCTGCATTTTTAATTACGAATTCTTCAAGTGCGTTAAAACACTCTATGATCCTTTCTTCTGTCAAGTCTAGAGTCGAAACATTAATAAATCTAGAAAAGGCCTCCTCGTTTGAAGTGGAAGTTTCAGTGGTGTCTTCAGCAGAAGAAGTAACTAGATCTAAAGCGGCCTCCTTAATTGAATCCTCATTTGATTTAAGTAGATACTCTTTAAGTTTAATCATATCATTTTTATTCATTTTTTGAAAATGTTCGATAATATATTTCTTTAAATCAGAGTTATTAGATTTGAGATCCTGTGACAATTCAACTCCTTCTCTGAATGTTAGAGGCGAATTTAGAAATGGGTTTTTTGGGTTATCACTGCTGAAAGCAGCTTGCTTACGATAACTATTAAAGTTTCTTAGGATTTCTTTTCTATAATCTAACGTAAGGTTGTTTTTTAACTTAAAAAGGAAGTCTATTTTACAGTCACTATCCAAAGCGGGATAATATTTATCTTCAAATAACTGAATTAGTTCTTTGTTTTTTAGTTTGTCTAAAAGAAACACTATTTTATCTAAAATCTCGCCTCGACTTACACTATGAGTAAACCAGATTTCTTTCGATGCATTGAATACTACTTTTTTCTTTGGTAACTTCTCTTCTAACGTACATAATTTTAAAATAAGCTCTTTGGCTATCTCTTCGTTTGAAATTACAAAATCATTATTATTGTATCTATAGAAGGATGGAATACAATCTAATAGTGACGCATAAATTTCTAAATCATCGTGGTAAAAGTGATTGTTGCATATTTCTAGCATGTCTGATGTTTTAGTATGGCTTAAATAATAAAACGCTATGAATCTTTTGTATTTATCACTGCTGACAAGACATTCATTAAAATATTTTTTAAACACCATTTCATCTACCATAGGTAAAAATGTCAAAAGAGTTAAACTAATAGAGGGCTCAAAGGTATCTAAATATTTTTGATAGTCTCCTGACAGGATATCAGCTATTAAAAAAATCCACTTCTTTTTATCATTCACTGGATATGTTAATTCAAAACAAGAAGCAAGGCCTGTAAAAACGCAAGAGTATCGATAATACTGGTGCTCTATGACTTTTGGGAAAATGTATTTTATGAACTCAACTGATGCTAGATTAATATAATCAAAAACCATAAAAATAATTCCTGTTTCGTTTCCAGCTTCGATTAACATTTGTAGTATGGTTTCATGGTCAAAGCGATTAGTTGATCGCATTAGATCTAGAATTTCTTGCTTCTTTTTTTCGTATTCGTTTTGCTCGTTAGTTTTAGAAATCATTTTTAAACTCCCATATTTTTTTAAAAAAACCACACTAAATCTAGTTTAGTAGGTATGTGACGTACTCCCATCGACTAACGCCTACGGCGTTTGAGTCGGGTGCTTCTTGGGAACTCCCCCTTACGGCAGGATGTTTTACCAAGCTAGCCCCGTGCGTCCCACGGTTCGATGTAATGCGCTAAGAGGTGAGTAATCGAAGACCTTCGCACCGAATGTTGCGGCTTAGTTGATGTCTCTCTGATGATGCGCACCACAGCTTTCGCATGTCCACGCCCTGTCGTAAGGTCAGTCTGTCGTTGACATAGACACCTACATGACACAGTTTACTAGACGGAAACCACTTATCAATCGTAAAGGACCTTTCCTTGTTTTGTCAATTTGTATCCGAGGAAACCTAAACATTCCCCAGCCGTTGTCAGATACGCTTTTCAAAATTCAGAGATTTTACCATTCCCCGCATATTTAAGTCCTCAATGCATACTGCATCGCAACGTTCTATCCGTCTACTCTGCTTGTGCAGGAAGTCATTACGTTGATTAGAGGTATGCTTGCAATCGCGCCACTTTCTGACTCTACTTTGCTCTATTCTTGCCGCTTTTCTTTCGCGGGATAACTTGCGCAGTTTTGCGCGTTTCTCTTGCGATCGCCGATAAAATCGTGGGTATGAGGCTGTCGATTTCTGTCAACGTACAGTTCGGGCATCGAAAAATCCAACACCAGAACATTTACAGGCTTAATGTCCTCAACGGTCATTTCATGCTCTAAGGTATGGTGCGTAATACTTTAAAGACGTGCGCATGACTCTGACTGATTTCAACTTGAAATCAGCGAACTCGGCGTGCTGTTTTACACTGACACGTCCTAACTTCGGAAGTTTCATAACCATTGCGAGCTCTATGTTCCCGCAAACAAGGTTTGTCGTATAACTGTAGTGCCCTTGGTGCTTACTTTTGAACCGTGGACAGCCTATTGATTTATCAGAAGAATTTTTTGAAAGCCGCTTCTAGATGTAACTGCTCCTTCGACAGTGCGCTGAATCCACTTCCATCAGCCACTCAAACTCGATTTTGTATTGCGCAGGCTTTGGATGTAACGACTCCTTAGTGGAGTCATAATGCAGGGTTTTATCTGGGCGCATACGGTTATAGACAAATCGGCAACAGCCAAAAGTTTTTAAAAACAGCACACTGTGCGTTTGTTTGCGTAAGTCTCAAACGAAACGCTTTATTCATATGCATTTTCATTGGCTTTTTATGTATCGTTTAATTACTTCTATAGGAGCACCGCCAGCGGTCAACAAACAAAAGCTCGGGCTCCAAAAATATTCTTTCCAAAGACTTTTGTGTATTTTAGGGAACTCTTTTTTTACAATGCGCATTCTTGCGCTCTTGTATGCGTTGATAAATTTGCTGATCTCCGTTTTTGGCTACGCCCTGAAAAGTATATGCACATGGTCTGTTGATTCCACTGCTAAGGGTGATTTTGTAGACTGGAGATATATTCAAAGATTTCTTTGAGCTGCTGATTTCATCGAATTACACTGCGTCGATACTTTACAACAAGCAAAAGGTGATACCACATCTTGAATACCGAATGATTATTACTATTCAAGTCCACTCGAAAATCAGCCATTCATTATATGCACTGATTCTATCACAAATTCTCCGAAGTGTAAATACAGGACGATCGAACAAAGTGTGCCTTCAGCTCACCGCCTATAGAGGCGGGAGACTTTTCACACATAAGGTTAAATCATTTTATTTTTTTGATTTTGGTTTAGTTAAGTCATAACTTGTCTCAACTAGAGCCATTAAAAGTTCAATCGGCACATCACCGTTTGGATCAATACCAGACCAATGCTCCTTATTCATGTGGTATGCTGGCTTTATACTACTGTATGCTTGCCTATAGAAATCCGCTTGAGCGGGGTGTAATTTAATATTAACTATAGGCTTTTCACCTTCAATATATATGTGCGCAAAGCCACGTTTATTGCTCTTATGACGTATAACTGCCCAAGCGTTAATTAAACTCGCATCCAAATCAAATGGATAATCCTCATAAGAGTCTTTGAGACTTAAACATATATCAATAATATCTCGCTTTGTCATAATATTTTATAAATTCCGATGTGTTTTTTTAATATAAAATTTTAGTAAGTTAAATAATTAGTGCGCCTTTTTGATCTAAAAATCCTTAATTTATTTTTAGTTTTTCATTTTAGTATTTTTTGATTTTAGAGTAGAAAGCCTTACAACTTAAATTATTTCTTTCTTTACTATAGACTAAACTTTTTTATTTTTTACTAGATTTTGAAAAAAGCGTATATTCCTTTTATGATATTAATGCGCTCTAAAAATCTATCAAGATTTGTGCTACATTTCATGATATGTTATTAAAATTCTAAATTTCTCGATTAATTTTAATTGTTTTATTTTTATTTTTAAAACCTTTTATTATCTCAATATAACTTTTTGGGATTTTTAGCTCCCTTGATAAGAGTGCTATCAATGCCTCGTTTGCTTTCCCTTCAATTGGCGATGCGCTAAGTCGAGCCTTATATCCTGTTGCTGTTTTTAACAACTCATTTTTACTAGCATTTGGTATAACCCTAATTTCAAAAAGCTCAATCATATAATTTTACCATAAATTTTTATTGATCCAGTGACGTACTCCCGCCGCCTAACGCCTACGGCGTTTGAGTCGGGGGCTTCTTGGGAACTCCCCCTTACGGCAGGATGTTTTACCAAGCTATTCCACGTGCGTCCCACGGTTCGATGTAATGCGCTAAGAGGTGAGTAATCGAAGCACTTCGCACCGAATGATGCTTTTTGCGTTGATGTCTCTATGATGACGTGCTCCTTAGCTTTCGCATGTCCACGACCTGTCGCTTAAGGTCAGTCTGTCGTTGACATAGCCACATACATGACACAGTTTACTAGACGGAAACCACTTATCAATCGTCAAGGAACTTTCCTTGTTTTGCCAACTTGTATCCGAGAAACCTAAACATTCCCCAGCCGTTGTCAGATACGCTTCTCCAAAATTTAGAGATTACGCCATTCCCCGCATATTTAAGTCCTCAATGGATACTGCATCGCAACGTTCTATCCGTCTACTCTGCTTGTGCAGGAAGTCTTTCAGTTGATTCGATATGCTTGCACTCGTGCCACTTTTTGCCTCTGCTTTGCATATTCTTGCCGCTTTTCTTTCTCGGGATAACTTGCGCAGTTCTTGCGAGTTTTTCTTGCGACCCCTATAAAATCGTGGGTATGAGGCTGTCGCCATTTTTGTCAACGTACAGTTCGGGCATCGAAAAATCCAACCCCAGAACATTTACAGGCTTAATGGGTTCTACGGTCATTTTATGCTCGTATGGTATGAATGCGTAATGCTTTAAAGACGTGCGAGTGACACTGACTGATTTCAACTTGTAATCAGCGAACTTTACGATGCTGTATTACACTGACATCCTAACTTCGGGAGTTTCACAACCATTGCGAGCTCTATGTTCCCGCAAACAAGGTTTGTCGTATAACTGTAGTGCCCTTGGTGCTTACTTTTGAACCGTGGAAAGCCTGTTGATTTATCAGAAGAAATTTTTGAAAGTCGCTTCAAGATGTAACTGCTCGCTTAACAGTGCGAGTGAATCCACTTCCTTCAGCCACTCAAACGCGATTTTGTATGGCGCAGGTGTTGGATGTAACGACTCCTTAGTGGAGTCATAATGCAGGGTTTTATCTGCGAGCATACGGTTATAGACAAATCGGCAACAACCAAAAGTTTTTGCAAACATCACACTGTGCGTTTGTTGGCGTAAGTCTCAAACGAAACGCTTTTTTCATATGCATTTTTCTTGGCTTTTTATGTATCGTTTAATTACTTCTATAGGAGCACCGCCAGCGGTCAAC
>JAITQU010000236.1 GCA_031288735.1 Christensenellaceae bacterium | reverse complement strand
GAATGTAAGCTCAAATAAGTTTTGACAATTCTACAATGTCTTCGCTAGAAAATTTGTCACACATCTTTATTTGCGCACCATTTTTTAATGCTCATTACCAAATACAGGTATTATACCATATTTAAACAAAATTGCAGTGAATAATACTAAATTTTATATTTTAAATCTAAATTACGGATACTTTAGTGCTTTGTATGATTTCGTTGCAAATTAAGACACTTTAGCTTTAAAAACAAGTATCGCTATTGTTTCGAGTGGATAATGCGAAAATCGAAAGCAACCGATTTAAGATACTTGCTTTAGATTTAGCACCATTGACTCTTGTTCAGTTCAGGTGTGAGTAGTAACAAATATTAATTCATTCGGATTGAATTAAAATTGAAGTATATGAGGTTTCCGGTGGTCGCCATTGAAAAAACACGTTCAAAATGCTTGTCTTTTTTTTGCGTACTGTGTTAAATTAATTTGTATATACAGATGTCCGTCTGTACGAGGAGTTCTTATGTATATTGAAATTAATATAACTAACGGTAGAAAATATCTGAAACTAGGCAAATCTTTACGTGTAAAAAACGAGGCAGGCTATTCCGTAGCTAAAAAGACTACGGTGCTTAATATCGGTGCACTAAGTTATTTTGACGATGGAAAACCAGATTATTTAAAGCGACTTCGCGAGTCATTTTTGAATGGGAATCCACTCATTCCAGCTTTATTGCCATATTGTCCAATGCAGAAACCAAAGCAAAGTTATGAATTTACCGTAGAGGAAGGAGGATTGGCTTGTTTGGGACACCCCAAAATTTATTCTCATCAATTTTTAGATCGAATTATTGATGAGTTGGGAATCAAACGTCTCTTCTACTTAAACAAAAGCATGAGAAAGATTGAATATGATGTTTACGGATTTTTCAAGCTATTAGTATTTGGACGCATTTTACATCCAGCATCGAAAATAAGTACTGTCGAACAAAATAATGACTATTATGATCCAATTATAAGTGATTATGATCCTTTTAATGTATACGACACACTTGATTTTATTGCTGATAACAAGGATAAATTGATTAGGAAGATAAACTCATCACTTGTCGAGATTGCAGGCAGATCTACTGAGATAGTTTATTACTATGTAACAAACGTTTGCTTTGAAATTGAAGAGACAGGTGAAGATATAATAGACGAAGATGGTGCAATTATACGCCATGGCTTAAGAAAATATGGCGTAAGCAAAGAACACAGGATGCAACAGATTGTTCAAATGGGCCTTTTTATGGATGATAAAGGTGTTCCAATAACTATTGAAGAATTTCCATGCAGCACATTAGAGCATTTCGCTCTTTTTTCTGCATTTAACAAAAGCATAAATAACCTTAATTATTCACGTTTCATCATGATAGGTGATCGAGGAATGTGTGTTAACGCAAACCTTTTACAATTACTCGATTCTGGGAATGGATATATAATAAGCAAAAGTGTATTAGAAAGCACCTTGAGCGAACGAGCGTGGATGTATTCTGAAGAGGATTATATATATGATCTTGACAATTTCAAGTACAAGAGTCGCATCGTAACAAGAACCGTGCGAAATTCTTACAATGAATCTCGTATTGTTACAGAAAAAACAGTAGTTTGTTGGAGTGACCACCTTGCGAAGCGTAGCATGGCAGAGAACAAGTCGTTTCTAGAATTTGTATCGAAGCTCACCGATTCACCAAGCAATTTTAAAATAACTTCGCTACAAGCCGAGAGTTTGTGTAGGTTTTTAAAAGAAGAGCTAATAAGCATAAAGACAGGGGATGTGTTTGATTCTAGCGAAATAAAACAAATAGTAGATACAGAAAAAGTTAAAGAATTTAAAAAGAGCATGGGATATTATCAGATAATAACTTCAGAATTAGAAATGGATCCGAATGAAATAATAGATAAATATCTTGGAGCAACTAGAATAGAAGAGCAATTTCGCGTAATGAAAAGTTGTTTAGCTTCTCGCCCTGTATTTGCACATAACCCAAATCACACAAAAGGTCATTTGTTGATTTGTTTAATATCTTTAATAATTATGCAAATAATTCAAAGCAAGATTGCTAAAACAGAACTTGCGTTACACTCAAAAGAGGAAATGCACAAACCCCTAAATTGGACATCAGGGCTTTCTGCAGAACGAATACAAAATGCGCTAAACAAATGGCAAGTAGAAACACTAGTAGATGATTATTTTAGGTTTAACAATATTGACAACACCGACTTAAAGTTAATACTTGAAGCATTTAAAATTGAAATAGCACCACGGCTATATCGACGTGGAGAATTAAAGGCAATAAAAACTGCTACCGAAATATTTTCATAAAGTAACACATTGCCTTTACAAATTGACGGTTCAATGGGACTACTGTGACAAGCATTCATGTTTAAATTGTCAATTTGAGCATCTACATAGTTCACTTGATTAAATGATGATAAAATTCTTAAAATGCCATAGTCAACTTATAGAGACACTTTAGTTAATGCGATTAATAACAATTTGTTTAAGTCTGTAAACAAAAAACAATATTTCATAAATTATAAAATTTAAGTGCACAGCATAAATTGTCACAAATTGTGAACACATTTATGTCAATTAATGTGTTGAGTAAATTTCCAAATCTTTTGCTTAATTATTATTATAAATAGCACTGTTTATGTATAAAACAGCAAAAAATATGGAAGAAAGTAATTTTATGAAAATAATTAAGTGGCAAACTCCGGTTACCAAAACAATTTTTTTAAGTGTGGAAGTCGAATGAAAGAAGACTACACAAGATTATCAGGAAAACTAGCAGTGATGTGGTAAGGTTAAACATCAAGGTCGTGGGGAGTGCATAGTTAGGTTTAAATTACCTTGCAGTTTGAAAAGCTGGATGCTTTCAACTGTTAATCGAGTACAAAGAAACAACTCCTAAAAGTTTTGATATTTCTGCAAACAAATTAATATTGGAGCTTGAAACTTTGCAAATATCTATTTCCGTGTCAACCAGCGCATAACCGATATTTGTGTTTTCAACGTAAGATATTGAAAATTTGAGATCTTTTAGTATGCTTTCGATGCCACTTCTTATATTGTTTTTTGGCATGCAAATAACTATGAGTCTATTTTTGGTTTGCTTATCTACAACTATACTAGGAAAGTTCACGCTGTTTATAATATTTCCAGATTCAAGAAAGTCTTTTATTTGCTTTGCAACCATTACAGCACAATTATCTTCAGCTTCTTCTGTACTTGCGCCTAAATGTGGTATTGCGATAATACCTTTAGTATTTAAAATATCAGAGGTTGGAAAGTCGACAACATAACAGCCAATAATTCCATCATTTATTGCGGCCTTTAAATCAATTGTGTTGACAAGTTCAGCCCTACTCATATTAATAATTTTAACCCCATTTTTCATTTTATTAAACAAAGATGAATTTAGCATCCATTTGTTTGATCCAGTATAGGGAATATGAAGGGTGATATAATCAGACTTGCTAACAAGTTCATCTAAAGATACTAATTCTCCACACTTAGTAATTGCGTTCCTATTGGCATCTGATATATATGGGTCGGATCCTAAAATTCTCATTCCGAGCGCTTTTGCCGATAATGCAACTTTTGCACCAATAGCACCAAGACCGATTACACCAAGAGTTTTTCCAGCTATTTCAGATCCTGCAAATTTAGCTTTCCCTTTTTCAACAGTTTTAGACACGTCACTATTATCGCTAGAAAGAGAATTAGCCCATTCGATACCGCTAATAATATCGCGCGACGCTAGAAACAAACTGCAAATTACGAGTTCCTTCACAGCATTAGCATTTGCGCCAGGGGTGTTAAAAACAACGACACCAGCATTTGTCATGCGATCTAGAGGGATATTATTTACTCCTGCTCCAGCACGTCCTACAGCTCGCAATTTATCACCAATTATATAGTCTGCCATATTGTAACTTCTAACTAGTATGGCGTCAGGATTCTTGCATTCATCGCTTACATTGTAATCAGCATTGAATATATTAGCAATTTTGTTGCTTATCGAATTTAATTTAAGTATGTTATACATATAGCCTCTTGAACATATTATTAATTACATATATGTCACTGTGAATTGTTTTTCTGGTATCGATTATTTTAATGATATTTAAGCACTTTGTTTCGCTTTCTTTAAAATTTTAAATTAAACTTTAAGAAATTGAGCTAGAAAATAAGATTAAAACAGCTAATCGTGTAAACGAAAATTTTGATGATCTGAGTAAGGTGTAGTATTGCGGTCTAAATTACACAAAATCATTAAAAACAATTAGATATTTTATTAAATTCAGTATACACTCCCTACATCGCTGTTAAGAACCACTATTTACTTGTAATGTAGAAAGAGCGACAGTATTACAGCGAAGTTTGACAATATAATCTAAAAAAGATCCTTCATAACTTAACAAGCTGATATACATCTTCTTCATTTTAGAAATCTATATTTATTATTCACTATTATTTTTGGGACAGCTCGAATTTTTCCATGTAGGAAATCAAAGTTTTTACACCTTCTATTGGCATCGCATTATAGATACTAGCTCTCATACCACCAACCGATCGATGCCCCTTTAATGATAAAAGGCCCAAACTTTCGGCACCCTTAACGAATTGTGCATCCAACTCAGCACTAGGCGTAGTAAAGGGTACATTCATTAGCGATCTGTCAGCGATATCCACAGGATTTTTGTAAAATTTTGAGTTGTCTATGAAATCGTAGAGCAAACCAGCTTTATATTTGTTTATTTTATTTATCGCATCAACTCCACCAAGTTTTTTTATCCATCTAAACGTGAGCGTTGCCATATAGATGCTAAAGCACGGTGGTGTATTATATAAACTATTGTTTTCAGTTTGAACTGAATATTTTAGCATGGTAGGACAAATTGGCAAACAAGTCCCAATTAAGTCTTTTCGTACAATTACAACGGTTAATCCAGACGGCCCAATGTTTTTTTGTGCACCAGCATAGAGTAGACCAAATTTATTTACCTCAATGTTTTCTGACAAAATGATGCTAGAAATGTCTGAGACTAAAGTGGTGCTTGTCTTTGGCAAGTTTGTAAATTTAGTTCCAAATATTGTATTATTGTACGTAAAATGGATATAGTCTAAATCCGATCTAAAATTTATAGAATCGACATTTGGAATGTATGCAAAATTTCTATCCTTTGATGATGCGGCGATTGAAACATCACCGAATTTTTGAGCTTCTTGAAAAGCCTTGGATGCAAAATTTCCTGTAATTATATAATCGGCTCTACCTTTATTAACAAGCAAATTGAGTGGAATAGCATCAAACTGCTGTGAGGCCCCGCCTTGTAAAAGCAACACTTCAAACTCATCTCCAATATTCATTAATTCACGTAAAAGCGAAATGGATTCATTATGGATTTTTTCATACGGTTTCGATCGATGACTCATTTCAGTAATAGACATACCACTGTTTACACAGTTTAAAAATTCACGTTGAGCTTCGAGCTTTACTTCATCTGCGAGCATCGATGGGCCAGCAGAAAAATTAAATACTGCCATATATACCTCCAATTTTACATGTCAAACACAATTTTATATGAGACACAAATCATAAATAAATAAATAAATAAATAATTAATTGATTCCAATAAAATCAAGAAACTATCAATAATTGAGAAAAATTAAACATGTTTTAAACTTTAAGGTCGTTTAGAGACATAACGTGAACTTGAAATGACCCAATGTTTTAAACTAGCATGGACTCTAAAATAGAATTAGAGTATTTAAAACATGAAAAACCTGGTTTCTAAGCAGAAACTTTGACCTTTGCTATATTAGCTCTCCTATTTAAGAAACTATATGAGACTGCTCCCGTTGACTAGTATGTTAAGAAAGTTTAAATTTTTAGTATTGCAAAAATTTTTACAGCATGCTCAAAAAATCTGCTTTTGTTTGAAAAATGCTTTGTTAATAAATTTAAGATATTATATAATTTTTTTATACTTACTGTCTATTAATTTGTATTAACAAGAAAAACTATCTATGTATTTGAAGGATGTAGGGAGTGTATATTAATTTGTGTATTTAGTTTTGATCAATGACTATTAGGCAAGTTAAGGTTAGTACATGAATTGTTATTGTTCACACCACATACGGAAAAACATGGTCACTGTCCATCCTGGTATGATATTTGGAAAAAGGTCTGCGCTTTAACGAGAAATGACACAGTAATAAGCGTTTCAAATGTAGAGAACTATATAAATTCGATGCCGCGTTTTATACACAAAGGTTGCAATTCTTATGAAATATACGAGCAAAAATTATGTTCTTTGACG
>JAITQU010000255.1 GCA_031288735.1 Christensenellaceae bacterium | reverse complement strand
CGATGTTATTAAAACATTGCCTTTTTTTCATATGGGGTGTGAACAGTAACCTGTCAGAATAAATAAAATATCAAGATGCCAAAAACAATTTGACATGTGCAAAAAAACGGTGTAAAATTTAAAAAAAGAAAGGACAACTCTAAATGCTTAACGTAATAACTTTGATTGTAATAATTAGTGTCGTTGGTATTCTCCGAATTGCTAAAGGTAATAGGATAATTTGCGATTGCTAAAAAGTTAAGCTCCATGATAGAACAAGAAAAGGCATCAATCGCAGAATTGCAAGGATGCCTTTTTTAATGTAAAAAACGCTTGGAATATAAATGACCAAACTTTAAATTATCTTTGAAAAATTTTAGCTGAATATAAGGTTAAAAGTTAATGAGTAATACTAGGCCTAAAAATTTAGTAATAAAAAATTATTCAAAATAATTATGTGTATAGGGAGGAAAGAAAAAATGAAATTAACAGGAGCTCAAATTTTAATAAAGGAACTGATGGCATGTGGTGTTAATGAAATTTTTGGCTATCCTGGTGGCAGTGTATTAGATATTTATGATGAATTATATTTAAATCGTGATGTGATAAAGCACTATACTACGGCTCACGAGCAGGGTGCTACACATGCGGCGGATGCATATGCCAGGGTATTATCTAAAACAGGGGTGGTAATAGCAACATCAGGCCCTGGTGCTACTAATCTTGTAACAGGGATTGCTACCGCATACCTAGACAGTGTCCCATTACTTGCAATTACGGGGAACGTTTCGACAAAGCTTATAGGCAGAGATAGTTTTCAGGAGGTCAATATTGTAGGTATTACTATGCCAATTACTAAGCATAATTATATTGTTAGAGATGTCGGGGAATTACAAAAAACTATAAGGGAAGCGTTTTTTGTAGCAAATGAAGGTCGACCTGGTCCTGTCCTTATCGATATTCCAAAAGACATTCAGCGCGCTAGTGTAGAATATGATCCTAAAAAGGAATTTATATTTACTAAGAAAAACACAGCTATCACAAAGGCGGAAATAGAAAATATTGTTCAATTATTAGTAAAAGCAAAACGTCCATATATTTACGTCGGTGGCGGAGTAGTAATATCAGATGCAACTGATCTTTTAATTGAATTTGCGAAAAGATTAGAAGCACCAATTGCAACAAGTCTTATGGGACTTACAGCAGTTCCTGCTCAGCATAAATTAGCACTCGGAATGGCAGGGATGCACGGTAGATATGCGGCATCTAAGGCACTAGCGGAATGTGATTTATTAATTGCCGTAGGTGTTCGGTTTTCAGACCGTGCTACTGGCAACAAGGAAATGTTCATCAAAAATTGTAAGGTTATACAGTTTGATATTGACAGAGCGGAAATAAACAAAAACATTAAGCCTGACGGGTTTCTTATAGGAGATATTAAGGAAATCCTAAAAAAGCTACTAGACGTAATGCCTAGTCAGGATAATAGTCAATGGATAAACAGAGTCTATAAACTCAAAGAAAGCCATGAAAATGAGCTTAAATCGCCTAATGATGGTTCCCTTACTCCTAAGTATATTATAGAAACCGTACAAAGCATATTAGGTGACACGCTTGTTTCAACTGATGTAGGTCAACATCAAATGTGGACGGCGCAATACTACAGATTTTCTAAGCCACGCACCTTTGTGACTAGTGGCGGCCTTGGTACTATGGGTTACGGAATGGGAGCTGCAATTGGTGCTTCAATTGGAAAAAAGAAACAAAAAACGGTTTTGTTTACTAGTGACGGTAGCTTTCATATGAATCTAAACGAGTTAGTTACCATGGTAAGTAACGATTTACCTATAGTGATAGTCCTCTTTGATAATAATGCGCTTGGAATGGTGCGACAATGGCAAACAATGTTTTATAATAAGCATTATTCGGAAACAACACTAAACCGAAAGACTGATTATGCGAGTCTTGCGGTTGCTTTTGGTGCAAAAGGATATCGCGTAAAAACCACTGATGAGTTAATATCTGTCTTAAATGAAGTAAAATCAATAGATACTCCATGTTTAATCCATTGTGTGATAGATTCTGATGAAAATGTATTCCCAATGATACCACCTAATGGTACAATTAATGATATAATAATAAAATAGAATATGACTTGAAAATAAAAGTAAAGAATATAGTTAAAAACGTTACAAACAGGGTCAAGTTAAAGATTTAGTGGTTTAGGAGGAATAATGGAAAACAAAAAATATGCTTTGTTTTTACTAGTGGCTAACCGATATGGTGTCCTTATGCGTATATCAGGATTGTTTGCAAAACGAGGATACAATATTGATAATCTTAGTGTTGGCCGCACTCAAGACACAGATATTTCACGAATGACCGTTGTTGTTGAATGTGAAGAGTCTTTACTTGAACAAATTGTTCAGCAGTTGAGAAAGCTAATTGACGTTATTGCTGTTGAGTCTGCATCTACAGAGTCGGTTATGCGTGAGCTCATGCTAATTAAAATCTCACATACCTCAGAAAACAGTGGACACCTGATGCAGGTCATTAATATATTTAGAGGACGTGTTGTTGATATGTCAACACAATCACTAATCGTTGAAATAACTGGTCAAGAGGACAAACTAAATGCATTTATTAAATGTGTTGAAGGCTTTGGTATAATCGAATTATCAAGAACAGGTATTACGGCACTTATTCGGGGTGGTAGCTCACTTTTAGAGTCTAGTAAGACTTATTACGATAATTAAATCAACTACTTAAAATTATGATAAACTTATTTAAAGGAGCGAGTTATGAAAAAGGTAATAAATTCAGAAAATGCACCAAAAGCCATAGGCCCATATTCCCAGGCCGTTTCTGTAGGTGAAATGTTGTTCTTGTCTGGACAAATTCCAATAGATCCAGTGAGCAATAGTATTCCTAGCGATATTGAGAGCCAAACAGTATGTGTTCTTGAAAACATCAAGGCCATTCTTAAGGGTACTAAATTTACACTAGATGACATAGTGAAAACAACAGTATTCTTGACTGATCTTAGCAACTTTTCAGTAATGAATGAAATATACGCTAAGTTCTTTTGTGCACCATTTCCTGCTAGAAGTACAGTTGAGGTATCGGCACTACCACGCGGTGTGCTTGTGGAAATAGAATGTATAGCAGTAAGAAAAATTATAAGGAGATAATAAATGGGTACTTTATATTATGAAAAGGATTGTAATTTGTCAAAATTGCAAGGTAAAGTTATAGCTATAATAGGCTATGGAAGCCAGGGACATGCACATGCTCTGAATTTAAGAGACAGTGGGCTCAAAGTGATAATTGGGCTATATGAAGGTGCACCGTCTGCAGTATTAGCAAAAGAAGCGGGCTTTGAGGTTTTAACTGTAGCGGACGCAACCAAGAAAGCAGATTTAATAATGATTTTAGTAAACGATGAAAAGCAGGCTCTGCTCTATGAAAATGAAATTAAGGCAGGATTGAGTGCTAAAAAGACATTAGCGTTTGCGCATGGGTTTAATATTCATTATAAGCAAATTATTCCACCAGCCGATATAAACGTAATCATGATAGCGCCTAAGGGCCCTGGACACACTGTAAGATCTCAGTTTGTAGAAGGTAAGGGTGTGCCTGACCTAGTTGCAATTTACCAGGATGCAACAGGTGATGCACTTGAAATAGGACTTGCGTATGCAATGGGGATCGGTGGGTCTAGAGCTGGAATTTTACAAACAACGTTTAAAGAGGAAACAGAGACAGATCTTTTTGGTGAGCAGGCAGTACTTTGTGGTGGTGTAACAGCTCTGATGAAGGCGGGATTTGATACACTAGTGAAAGCTGGTTATCAGCCTGAAAGTGCATACTTTGAGTGTGTTCACGAATTGAAGCTCATTGTTGATCTAGTTGCACAGGGTGGCTTTTCATTTATGAGACATTCGATAAGCGATACTGCTGAATATGGCGATTATACAACTGGTGATAAAATTATAACAGAGGAATCCAAGAAAGCGATGGAGCAGGTCTTAAAGGAAATACAGGATGGAACGTTTGCAAACAAATGGATTAACGAAAATAAAACGGGACGCAAAGCATTTAATGAGATGCGAAAAAACGCAAAGGCATCACAGGTAGAAGAGGTTGGAGCTGACCTTAGGAAAAAGATGGGCTGGAATACTATCTAAAATTTAAAAAACAAAATATAGAGAATGCAATGCGTTTTAAATAAAAAAGCAGTGTTTAAAAACAAAATGTATCTAAAAAAGTTTTGTATTTTAGAGATGCATAAGGAAGGCTCAATAGATATTTAGGAGTGATTTCATGGACGAATGTGAAGATAAATTGCAGTGTCAAACCACGTATTCTAAATTATGCAGTGATAAAATTAAGTGCGGGGAAAAAGCTGCACCACACCGCTCACTATTAAGAGCAGTAGGTATAACAGATAGTGAATTAAAAAAACCGTTCATAGGTGTTGTTAATTCTTGGAATGAAATTGTTCCAGGACACGTCAATCTTGATAAAATATCTACAGCAGTCAAGCACGGAATTCTTTCTAATGGTGGTGTCCCCTTTGAATTTAACACTATTGGTATTTGTGATGGTTTAGCGATGGGACATGAAGGGATGAAATATTCTCTGTGTTCTAGGGAATTAATTGCTGACAGTATAGAATGCATGGTAAGGGCGCATTGCTTCGATGCACTTGTTTTCATACCAAACTGTGATAAGATAGTGCCAGGAATGCTCATGGCAGCGGTGCGATTAGATTTACCATCAATATTTGTCTCAGGTGGTCCCATGCTGTCACTTGAAAATAACGACGGATCTTATTCGGATCTCAATAGTGTTTTCGAGGGCGTTGGCGCATTAGCTTGTGGTAAAATTAGTTCAGATGAGCTAAAAGAAATAGAGAGTTTAGCATGTCCTAGTTGTGGCTCATGCTCTGGAATGTTTACTGCTAATTCGATGAACTGCCTTTGTGAAGCGATAGGAATAGCACTCCCTGGTAACGGCACGATTTTAGCAGTTTATTCTGAACGTCTACGCCTAGCAAAAACGGCTGGTGTTAAAATAATGGAGTTGCTACGGCTTGGTATTACCGCTAAGATGATTGTAAACGAAAGGTCTATAAAAAACGCATTAGCAACTGACATGGCACTAGGGTGTTCGACTAATACTGTACTACATCTAGGCGCAATTGCAAATGAATGCGGGTTTGATCTTGATCTCAAACTTGTTAATTCTATTAGTGAAAAAACCCCAACGCTTTGTAAGCTTGCGCCAGCAGGACGGCATCACATGCAAGATCTTCAAAAAGCGGGTGGTGTATATGCCGTAATGAAAGAAATATCGAAATTAAATTTACTTGATCTCTCACTTATGACTGTTACAGCTAATACAATTGGTGAGAATTTAAAAGGAGTTAAAAATTGCGACACAAGAATCATTTGCAGTGTCGATAAACCTCACTCAAAAACTGGTGGGCTGGCGGTTCTGTTTGGTAATCTCGCACCCAACGGTGGAATCGTAAAAAAAGGTGCCGTCGATAAATCAATGCTGAAATTTTCTGGTAGGGCACGTGTCTTTGATTCTGAGGACTCAGCATACGATGCTATCATTTCTGGACAAATCAAGGGGGGGGATGTCGTGGTTATTAGATACGAAGGTCCCATCGGTGGTCCAGGGATGAGAGAAATGTTAGCACCAACCTCTGCTTTGGCTGGTGCCAGCTTAGATAAGGACGTAGCTTTAATCACAGATGGTAGATTCTCTGGTGCTACAAGAGGTGCTGCTATAGGACATGTTAGCCCAGAGGCTGCTAAAGGCGGACCGATAGCATACATCATTGATGGCGATATAATAGAGATCGATATTTTACAAAATGCGTTAAATGTGAAAATTAGCGATGATGAGCTATTAAAACGAAAATCAAAGACTTTGCTAAAGCAATCAAAGAAGCTAACAGGCTACCTTAAAAGATATGTAAGGATGCTTTCATAATAAATTACTTATATTTAAAGGCTTTAGTTTATCATATTTAATAAGCTAAAAAGACATATTAATATTTAGATGCACTACAAAGTTTAAACATAATTATTAAAAATAAAATCTTCTTTACGGCATAAAATAGCTAACTATTTAACAAGGCCTCTAACTAATAGATGGTAGTGTTTTAAAACACGACTTAATAATCAAGACCATAAGGTTTTTCTACTCATTTAAGCGTTTTAAAAAGCACATTAAAGGTTTGTTTGATAAGAAAGGGGAGTAAACAATTCCATAGACATTTCTATAGTGTAGACTTAAAGATAGTGTTTTAAAATATCGATGAAAGGCTTTAAAAAATTTTATATTCAATAATTTAGATCAACTAGCGGCACGGTAGTACAAAATTCGATTTATAATGATAACTATTTATCAACAAATTTAGTAAAGGAGCAGTTAAATGTTTGATGTTATAATCCCTGCAGCTGGCGAAAGCTACCGCATGAATGGAGAAAACAAATTACTATTAAAAATTGCTAATGAAACTGTTTTAGAGCGATCTATTTTAGCATTTATAAATAGAAATGATGTAGCTAAAGTTATTGTTTCTTCGAAGGATGTCGAATCAAATAAGACGCTACTTTCTCATTTAGATCAGTCAAAATTACTTTTAATTACTGGTGGAAGCACAAGATGCATTTCTGTAGCACTTGCACTAGAGCATGTGAATTCTGAATACGTTTTAGTTCACGATGCTGCTAGACCATTCGTGAGTGAAAGTCTTATTAATTGCATAATTGATGCTACTAAAAAAAAGGGGACAGCCGTTCCCGCCTTAAAAATTACTGACAGTATACGAAAAATCTCAAACGAATCTATCATAGATTTGGTTGATCGTAGCGAGCTTGTTAGTGTTCAGACCCCTCAAGGATTTAAATCCTCTAATTTAAAGACTGCATTCAAGAAGCGAAAGCATGACTTGTATACCGATGAGAGTGCAATTTATACAGCATATTTTAACAACACACACTTTGTAGCTGGAGATGAACAAAATAGAAAGATTACGAACTTTAGCGATTATTTAAATGTTAATGCCATTGTTGGGATGGGTTATGATATTCATAATCTTGCTCCCAACCGTCCTCTTATTTTAGGCGGTGTCAAAATCGACAGCGAGATGGGCACAATTTCTCATTCCGATGGAGATGCAGTTATTCATTCAATTGTTGATGCAATACTCTCTGCACTAGGCGAGCGCGATATTGGATGCCGATTTCCTGACAGTGATGAAAATTTCAAGGACGCAAATAGTGTGTTTTTTTTAAATAGCGTTATGGATTTAGTGAAAGCTAAAACACATACTGTTCAGAATTTAAGTGTTGTAATTATTGTTGATAGACCAAAGTTAAACCCATACATTTTAGAGATGAAAAAAATGCTAAGTAGAATTCTTAATATAAGCACTGAAAAAATAGGAATTTCAGCAAAAACCTCGGAGAACAATTCTCCTACTACTGTAGTTGCTCATTCTATAGTAGTACTTATATAAAAAGATATTATCAAATAATTCAAATTTTTGATTTTATTAAAAAGACAAATGCTAACACTTACTAAATATCATTACCTTTAAAATACTTTTGCACTAAATGCTATTAAAATTGGCACATAGAAGTCAAAAAATTTTACTTAGCTCCTAGCAATTTAATAAATTAAAAAGCAAGATCTAAGCTTTAGAAAAATACAGGTTTCAATGAAAATGACAACGCCCTTTAGGTCCTCTTTTTAAATATAGGTTATGTATTGCTAACTAAAAAATTAAATTTCTCATATTTAAAAGCCATGATTTATTTAACGGTGTTCAAAACTTAATTTAATGAAAGACATGGTGTTAAAAAAATAACTTTTAAAAAAGATGAGTAAACTTGATCTGTATATTGAAACAATGAAGATAAAAAAATCATCTGACTATCGATTATTTCAAATGAATTCACAGGAAATTTCATAAACAGACCGTCGATTTAAATTTAAAAAAAACGATACTAAAATGATAATGATAATGAAAATTTCAATACAATAAAGATAAAATTAACAAAAAACAAAAAACGAGCTCAAAAAGTAAATAAAGAAGTCTTAATAAAAGACTACTTTTTGATGCTTTAAGGTGCTATCAAATAGGAGAAACTATGGGTAAGGTCAAAAAAATAATATATATTACAATTGGGACTCTATCCCTAGCACTCGGCATTTTGGGCATATACTTACCACTATTACCAACCACACCCTTACTGATTCTCACTACATTTTGTTATGCAAAGGGATCTGATAAATTTTACAGATGGTTTACATCAACTAAACTATACAAAAAGCATATTGAATCCTTTGTTAAGACGAAATCCATGACTGCTAGGAAAAAAATTATCATTTTAGCAAGTGTCACTGCGCTTATAAGCATCCCAATAATTTTTGTGAACGTAGTGCCAATGAGAATTGTTTTAGCATTAGTTATACTAGGTCACTACGTATACTTTCTCTTTTTCATTAAAACTGTTACATTAGCAGAGGAAGAGGAAATGAAAAATAGAATAGATATTATGGGTGTTAACTCTGAAGGCATAGCTGAAAAGATCACTATGGATACTATAAATGAGGGCGAAGAGGAAAAACTAAATGAAAAAGAAGCATGCGATCAAAGCGAGCTTGATATATAATAATATTTTCATTATAGCTATTTTAAAATTTATAAACCACAGACTTTGTAAAGAAGCACATATTTTATTATTGATGTTATTTTTTTTATATTAAAAGTGGCATAATATTGATATGAAATTAGTCAAATTGTTATCTAAACCGCTTTTTAAATACCAAAGCTAATTAAAGATAGAAAGGTATTCATTGGTATTATTGCTTATCTAACTATTCAAAGTTTACACAAAAACACCCTTTAGTAGTGTTTTAATAGTAGAGACTTACATTTAAAATAATTAAAGAGATGCATTTTTATAATAAGACGCAGTTTCATCTAAAATAAAGTACCAAGATAGATAATACGTAATTTATGATAGGAAATTTATTAAAGGGATGGAGAAAAATATGATAAACAAATTTATATTTAAGTTCTCTAAAGACGGAAAAAAGCACATTTTTTTAAGTGTCTGCCTCAATGTTCTTGCACTTATAGCTAATATACTACTCACTGCAGGGTTTGTTTTTATCATTAAGTCAGTAATGGAAGGTGATTTTTCTAGACTACTATATATTGTCATAATATCAGCAGTGCTTATCATAATTAGGTATCTTTCTGTTAGAAATTCTCAAATACTAGCATACAAGGCATCTGAAAAGATAAAGTCTCATATTCGAGTAAACGTATTTGAAAAAAACGCAAGGCTTAAAAAAGGGAAAAAGGCTTCACTAGCGGTTGCTGAAATTTCGCAGCTTGCACTAGAAGGAGTTGAGCAAACGGAGATGTATACATCAGTATTTGTTCCACAGCTTTTTTATAGTCTTATTTCAATAATGCTTGTTTTTACCTTACTTTGTTTTATTAATCTAAAGACAGCACTTGTACTACTTGCATGCATACCTGCGATTCCAGTTTCGGTTATGGCGGTTGTTAAGTTTGCTAAAAAGTTGTTTAAAAAATATTGGAGTAAATATACCGAAATGGGTGGTGACTTTTTAGATAACGTGCATGGAATGACTGCTTTAAAAATATACCAAGCAGATGAGCTGATGAATGAAAAGATGAACAAGCGCGCTGAGGCGTTTAGAAAAATCACAATGAGTGTTCTTTCTATGCAGCTTAATTCAATAACATTTATGGATGCCATAGCCTTTGGTGGTGCCGCAATCGGTATAGTAGTAGGGCTTAGCGAAATGCTAAATCATGGGCTAACAGTATATAACGCTTTATTTTGCACTCTAATATCAGCAGAGTTTTTCCTCCCCCTTCGCGCATTGGGTAGTGCATTTCATATTGCAATGAATGGAATAACCACCACAAAAAAAATTGAAAGCTTTTTGAATTTAGAAGAAGAGAATCCAGACGGTAAAAGCATAGACAATGATAATTTTAGTATAAGTTTTGAAGGCGTTAGTTTTTCATATGATCAAAAGCCAGTTATTAAAAATTTAGACATGAAACTTGAAAAAAACCAATTTGTTTTTTTAGTAGGTGAATCAGGGAGCGGCAAGAGCACGATAGCCGGACTTATCACAGGTATGCTTATTCCAACTGAAGGTAAGGTTAAAATAAACGATATCGAAATAAAGGACTATGATTTTTTTGAATTAAACCAAAAAATACTTTGCCTTCGTTTTGACAGCAGAATATTTAAAGGAACTATACGGGATAACCTCTTACTAGCAAATGAAAATGCAACCAACGACGGAATGCTTGTAGCGTTAAAAAAGGCTAGGCTTTATGATTTTGTATGCTCAACAAATGAGCATTTAGACTACGCATTAGAAGAAAATGGTAGTAATCTTTCTGGAGGGCAGAGGCAGAGACTTGCGCTTGCTAGAATGTTTTTAGCAAATGCAGATTTGTATATATTTGACGAAGCACTATCGAGTGTGGATGCTGACAATGAAAGGGAAATTTTAGAGCATATTAAAAAACTTACTCAAAATGCAACTGTTCTTTTCATAACGCACAAGTTAATTTGTGCTGAAAATTCAGACAAAATATATGTGCTAAGCAATGGTGAATGCACAAGCGGCTCACACCAAGAGCTCATGAATAAAAAGGATGAAAGCTATGCTAGAATGTATTTGGCACAACAAAAAATACTTGCTTTAGGTGAAGAGAAATGAAGAAAGGAACTTTAAGTATTATCCCAAGACTCGTGTTTTTATTAAAAGGATTTTTACCAGTACTTACACTAACAGTTCTTTTTGGACTTTTAGGCTTTTTAAGTGCACAGGCTATAACCTTTTTTGCAGCACTTGCAATAGTAAAGCACCTAGGCCATGATATTATATTAACCCTTACAGCAATTTTTTCTTTGATGATAACTTGTGGTGTTTTAAGAGGTGTTTTTAGATATCTAGAGCATTACACTGGTCATTATACCGCTTTCAAGCTTTTAGCAGTATTAAGAGACAAAATCTTTAAAAAGCTAAGAGAGTTGTCTCCAGCAAAGCTTGAATGCAAAGAAAAAGGCAATCTCATTTCTATGATTACTTCGGATATTGAGACTCTCGAGGTGTTTTATGCACATACCATAGCACCAGTAACAATATATATCCTCCATACCGCCATAATGGTTAGCTCTATATCTATTGTATCTTCTATTTGGCTTGGACTTTTGTCACTTTTAACATATGCACTTATAGGCTTAGTAATACCACTAGTTTTTGGGAGAAGGGTTAAAGAAAACGGTAGAAATTATAGGAATAAGTATTCGCTTCTTGCATCGTTTTTTGTTGATGGCATATATGGGATCAGTGATTTATTATCATTTGGAAAAGTAAAAAAACAAAGTGAAAAAGCGGAGAAAATGAGCTTAGAAACCGAACAGTCAAACAAACAACTAAAATATAGTAGCGCAAGAAGTAAAGCTATAACCGATTTATTTGTACTCTTTGGATCAGTAGCTTTTATTTTGTTTGCTGCATTTTTAAATGCAAGAAATGGTTTAAGTGATGCATCAATGCTACTTGTATTCGTTATGTTTGTGGCCTCCCTAGGTCCATCACTTGCCCTTAGCGCACTCCCAAGTAGTCTTAATCAAACACTAGTAGCAGGAGAGCGAGTTCTAAATTTGCTTGACGAGATGCCTAATGTGACCGACAAAACAGATGGAATTGATATTGAGTACAACTTCTGTGAATTAAAAGGACTCAGTTTTTCATATGATACTAAAAATGTGCTTAAAAATTTAAATGTAAGGTTTGAAAAAAATAAAATATATGGGATCTGTGGTAGCTCCGGTAGCGGAAAAAGCACATTATTAAAGCTTCTTATGAGATTTTATAAAGCAAGCGAAGGTGATATTTTATTCAATAATGAAAGTATTAAAAATATTAATACCACTTCTCTTAGAGGCAATATATCATATATGACACAGGACACACATATTTTCGACATGTCTATTTACGAAAATGTTAGTCTTCTAGGTGATTATTCTAATACGGAAATAGAAAATGCATGTCAAAATGCTAATTTAGCCGAGCTTATAGGGAGTTTAGAAAGTGGTGGGAGTACACAATCAGGTGAACTTGGTGCGAGGCTTTCTAGTGGCGAAAAACAAAGAATTGGACTTGCTAGAGCATTTTTGCATGGCGGAGCACTTATCCTTTTAGATGAGCCAACCAGTAACATTGATGCACTTAGTGAAGCTGAGATACTAAAATCAATAAAAAACCGTTCTAAAGACAAGACTGTGATTTTAGTATCGCACCGTGAATCTGCACTTCTAATATGTGATGAAATATACCTGATGTCATCTGGGACGCTAACACAGAAGATGCATAATTAATCCTCGTTTTCATCTTACGCAAAAAAATTTTCATCTTGGGATTTAACCTTATGTGTGAAAAGTCTCAGCCTCTATAGGCGGTGAGATGAAGGCACACCTTGTTCGACCGTCCTGTTTGGATAGTAATAATCATTCGGTGAAAGGGCTTCGATTACTCACCTCATAGCGCATTACATCGAACCGTGGGACGCACGGGGATAGCTTGGTAAAACATCCTGCCGCAAGTGGGAGTTCTAAAGAAGACCCGACTCAAACGCCTAGGCGTTAGGCGGCGGGAGTACGTCACTTTATTGTTCACACCCATATGGGAAAACAGTTTTGTTTTCACACTCTCTAAGATATTTTGGGAAATGCCACCGTTTTAGCTAAAAG
Source organism: Christensenellaceae bacterium (assembly GCA_031288735.1). GTDB lineage: Bacteria > Bacillota > Clostridia > Christensenellales > DTU072 > JAITQU01. The sequence goes on along the minus strand of JAITQU010000255.1, from coordinate 119 downwards.
CCCGAGTTTACCAGTTGGCAAATATTTTGAGGCATGTGAAACCTAATTGTTTTCACAAAAACATAACTAAAAAGTACGATATAACTTTGAATATACACAGGATTTTTCGACTTTTTCAT
>JAITQU010000218.1 GCA_031288735.1 Christensenellaceae bacterium | reverse complement strand
GTGTAGATAATGCGAAAATCAAGATCAACCAATTTAAGATATTTGTTTTAGATTCAGCACCATTAAAATTATGTTCAGTTGAGGTGTGAGCAGTAGCAAAATATCGATTCAGAGGGTTTGGCATAAATTTGATATATGTGAGGTTTCCGGTGACTGCCTCGTGTATGCCATCGCACCGTATGATTTTAATCGGTCGCTTGCCGCTGTTACCATCCGTTATCTTTTCTGCCGTGGGCTTTTTTTGCTCCCAGGCCGAGTCTAGACCCGCCGTGTCTGTTACATTTCCCATTTTGTAATTTCCGCCGATTAATCTTGATTTGGTGCATTTTTTCAAGTTTTTACGGCGTTGTTTTTCAAGTTAAACTTGAAAAATGCATCCTCCGTTGCCGTTTCCCCTGTAAAAATGTTATTTTTATATACTTTTGTCAGTGAAGGTCCTCGCACTATTCCCTCAAATTGAAAAGGCACGCGCTACTCCGTCTCGCTGTTCAGCCGAGCGTTCGGGAGGATTAAGTCCTAATTCCTCCGAGGGCTGGCTTCACTTTGGTGTCTGACCTCTTTTTTATCCATGCTTGCGGTTGTGGCAAGCGCGGAAAGGTATTGTTGGTTTTCTATGTCAAGACGTGCCCCGTCCTCGCATATCGGCTGTATGTAGTCTGCTATTTCGGCGTGTGTTACACTACCCGCTTTTAAACAGGCTGAGCATAACGGTTCGCACTTTAACTGTGTCGACACTAACCGCCGCCATGCTGGCTGTTGTAAACCCGTTTGCTGTCATCGTCCCGTCCGTATCGGTTGTATTCTCGCGCCGCCCGCTGTCGGTGCTTTTCGCAAAACCTGTAATGGGTCAGTTCGTGGCAGTTCATACGCACGGCTTTTTCGGTTTATATGGCATCGTCCGTTCTTCACATCTCAAACGCTCACAGTTTGTGACCGTTTGCTTTTCGCTTTATATTTCGGTAAAAGAAACGTGGCAGTCCTGTCGCACCGCTTTCGTGGGCGCCCCGCACCCGTATTACTTTATGATCCGTACTATCCCTTTTCGCTTGCCTCGGGTGGTTAGTTGACACGCTTTTCGAAACATGGCCTACTTTATGGGCGAAAATTTCTAAATGCAGTGCCTATATGGCTTCGGAAGGGAATGTTATGATGTATCTAGATAAATGGTGTGAGTCAACAGTCATGCCATATGATGATATACTCATCTCTTCTCGACAAGCAAGCGATATGTTTTCTTCAATAGCGGAGGATGGAATAAACACGTTCAATAAGAATTGGATTTCACATCGACAAGAACAAGAGTATATATATTATGATTCAGTAGCTATTTCAAGCAATGCAAAGAAAATACCTCGCCTTGCGCGTGGCAATAATCCTCATAGATCTTTGGATCCACAATTAAAAAATGCACTATATATTTTCAGTAATAAATTCAGTAGGTGTGAGTCAATAAACAGCTTGTGTAGTGGAGAAAGGCATAGTTTATGAGGTTTAATTCCCTTCCACAACTTTATTTTTAAGTTTTATTAAACATAAATATTAATTTTTAGCATATCTTTTATTATAGCGATGTAGTATCTCATTACTATATATTATTTGTAGTTTAGTTTGTTTAATAACAATATATAATAACACAACTAAGCACTACTAGTGTTTTTTGTGCTATTAGTATGCACTCATTGCAATTTTTAGGAGTCAATATGGATGAAATTATCTCACATAAAGAGCATTCTCTCAATTATTCAAGAAATCAATTGACTCTCACTGGAGTTTTAGATGTTCAAAGCTTTTCCGATAGAGAGGTTTTTGTTAAACTAGAAGACAGAGGCATAACTATAAAAGGAAAAAACCTATCTGTGTCTGAGCTCAATGTTAAATCTGGATTTCTTAAGCTAGATGGGGTGCTTGATAGCTTTATCTATCAAACTCGAGAGAAGCTAAGTATTATTAAAAAGCTATTTCAATAATATGCTTCCAAATTCCTTTGACCAGCCGCTGATGTCTTTATCGTTTCTTGTGGCTTCTATTTGTATGGCACTTATATATAAGGTATTGACTTTACTACAGCACTTTATACCTCTGCTTTCTATTTTAATAGACGCCATATTTTCGTTTATCTATGTTTGTGCATTTATAGTCATAACTCATCTGTTTTTTAATGGCAGGATTAAATTTTTTGCAATTACAGTTTATATTATAGGATTTTGCGTATCTAATATTTCTCTAAATGCTTTCTTAAAAAAGCGGCATTAAAAAACTTACTAGCATTTACCATTACATAGTTACACTAGTGCACATAACTTTTGCTGTCTTTTTAATCTCGCAGTGTATTACTACCATTTTCACCGAATCGCTTCCTTTTTTTATTTAAATACTTCGCTACTGTGAGTTATTAAGATAGACATTTTCCATTTGTAAAAGAAGTGACCTTTTTTGAATCGAGCCTGTTTAAATGCTAAGCTCACAATGAATTCTTAAAGTGATATTTTAGAAAAGTGTTGACTTACACCAGTAATAAATTTTTGGTTGATAACTTTTTGCTGGGCAAAAATGATCCAGTTCGGCTTATTATAAGACTATAGATTTTGTTCACTA
>JAITQU010000100.1 GCA_031288735.1 Christensenellaceae bacterium | reverse complement strand
AAAAAAAATCAAAGGTAGGAAGCGCCACATAGTTGTTGATACGGAGGGTCATTTGTTGCATATCAAGGTTCACGCGGCGAATATACATGATACAGTTGCCGGAGGCGATGTTTTTAGGGAGGCGACGCTCAAATATCCTGGGTTGCGTGGTGTTTGCGGAGACAACGGATATCGAGGAACGTTTGTGGATTTTGTGACAAAGACGCTTCAAAAATTTGTTGAGATCTCAAAGAAGATATCACAAGGATGGGTGATTCTTGCAAAACGATGGATCGTAGAAAGGACTTTTGGTTGGCTTAACCATTTTCGACGATTATCTAAAGACTATGAAATATCAGTAAAATCTGCTGAAAATATTGTTACCATCGCACATATAATGATTCTCATACAGCGAGCCTAAAATCCATGCAAATAGGCTCTAAGAGTAGGGAAGTACCTTTTATCTGGCGGGTGGCTCAACAGCATATTTAAATAATTCTGTTTTCTTTCCTTCTAATTCTAACTGTTTTATTGCATCACCTATAATTTCTTCTAAAACATACGGCTCAAATATTTTATATTTCCTTTCCTCTGGTGTTATTCTAATAACATAAGGATCGTAGTTCGGTTTCAATTCTTCAAGCCGAGTTATTGCGTCAATCTCTTTACCTGCTGCAAAAAGTTTATACCGACCATGACCAATTACATACGGTTCCCCCAACTCATACCTGATAGCATTTTCATTTTGGTAATCCACGATTAAAATAAACTTCTTATCTTTAGCCACATATACTGGTACAGCTCCCGATATTACCAGCATGTCCCCCCTGAATTGTCATAAGAGCAAATCTCTCTGGCAAGCTCTCTATTTAGTATCTTTTGAAGATCTCCATTAATATAACTTTGTTTCATTATATAGCTGTTATGTAATGTTTCGTAAATATTATCGGGCGACTCAGCAAGTTGCTCATAACTGGTTTTGATTTTGTCTTTTAATTCTGTATTCAATAATGGAATAAATATATCTGATAATTTTTCGTTATCCAGATAAGCTCCAGTAGATGATAAATTTCCTTCCGGAATGCTGGTTACGCCTAGCAGATAAGCATCATAAGCATGACTCAATTCATGTATAATACTGCAAGCAATTAGCTCAAAACCTCTTTTCAGTAGTTTTCCTTTTTCGGGATTGTTTAGGTAATCTACCAGAGATACAGAACCTCCGCTGAAATTCGTTTCTTTCATAAATTTTTTTACTGTTTCTTTAATTGATTCCAGTTCTGCTCTTGTGGCTTTAGGTGTAATATTACTATTTGAAGACACCACAGCAAAGGTAGACAAATCTATACAATCCATTTCATCAAAGTTAATGGCGAGCGTCCCATCTGCGTAACTAATAACATCATTTGTTTTGAGTACAACTATTTTTTTAAGGTTTATTTCTAATGGATTCGATTCCACAAATGACAGCAGTCTTAATAAAAGAAGACTTTCTATTCGTCTACAACCTGTTTCCGTTTCTAAAATTACCTTTAAAACTTTATCAAAAACCAATTTTGTGGAATCGTCATTTGTTACTTTGTTAACAGTTTTTACTGCAAGCGTCGACTCGTCAAACTCATCTACTTCCTTTGTATTTGGCAAATCAAACAAATACTCTACGGCTAAAGCATGTAGTTTTTTGCGGTCGCATCCCTTGTCAAAATATGCTTTAATTTCGTTCAAAGCAGTCGCAGCATCCGCAGGCGCAACAAAACTCATAGAGTTCTTATTTTTTTCATAATATTCCTTCAATTTCGAATATGATATATCAATTACTTCTACATTTGTATTCTCTACTGTAGAACCAAAGTTTGTTTTCAACCAGTTTAATTTTGCTAGAAATGGTTTCCAGAACGTTTCTTTCTGTGGGGTTATCCAATCCCTATTTTGTATAGCATGATAGAAAATCTTATTTTTGTATTTTCCATCGCCAGTAATCGAAATATTATCATTAATAGAACCCTCGCTGTTAATGAACTTTAAAACTCCTTATCCTTCTTCTGTGCTAAGGCCACTACATAAGAAACAACACATCAATGATGTTACGCAAATAGGGTATTTCATTTTTTCTTCTATATATAAATCATGATGAGTATAGAAGAAAAAGATTTATAGACCGTTAAAAATTCAAAAAAATAGCGACCCAGAACAAGGTCGCTATAACTTACGAACAAATTACAGTACCAAGAACTTCGATTAATTCACATACGGTAACAAACCATCCGCTACTTGCGATATGCCTGGATATCGATCTGCCTGTGCTATGCACAATAATTTTACTAAATTTTTGTGGCAATACATATACGCTGGATAAAGACGCGGTTCGTCCAGACTACCACATTTTCTATACGCTTCTTTAGTAGTTAACAAATCAAAGTAACGATCACAAAAGGCTATTTCATCACTTTCTGAAATATAATAAATAAAATCAGAATCTGGATTAAAAGCTTTCATAACACGACGAAAAGTATTCTTAGATATAGTGTAGCTCGCGTAAAGATCCAATCCTTTTATTTTTTCTATTTTGGCAATACCAAGTCTTACTTGCTTTCGCTGTTCAAGATCAGAAACAAATTTCTCCGAGTCCAGCTCTTTATCGTAGGCTGACGTACTGTCAACTATAGCATTAGCCGCTTTTTCCAGTTCATTTTCATCCATAACCGGCAACATTGCTAAAGAATTGCCAAACACTCCAACAACGCACAAACACAAAACCTTTTTAGATATCAACTTCATTTTAATCCTCTCAAAACGTTAACAGCGTTTAATCTACATTAGATTATTAGACAAATCAAGCCCTCCTCCCAAAGAAAATATTTTTCGCATAGAAGACCTCCACATTTCTGCCAATAAAAAAAAGAGACAGGTTATGTTTTCAGTAGCAATGCCTCTGTTTTGCTTGAATAAATTAGTATTTTTCTTGAATCTGTGGCGTTGCTGTGGATTGATCCTGATATTCATACGCCCATTCACAGATAAAGTGCAACATTGCCACACGTTCCGGTAGCAAAAGAGTC
>JAITQU010000082.1 GCA_031288735.1 Christensenellaceae bacterium | reverse complement strand
GCATAGTAGACGGATAGAACGTTGCGATGCAGTATGCATTGAGGACTTAAATATGCGGGGAATGGCGCAATCTCTGAATTTTGGAAAAAGCGTATCTGACAACGGCTGGGGAATGTTTACGAGTTTCCTCGGATACAAGTTGACTGAGCTAAGGAAAGTTCCTCTGGGCGATTGATAAGTGGTTTCCGTCCTAAACTGTGTCATGTATGTGGCTATGTAGCGACAGACTGACATTAACAGGCAGGTCGTGGACATTCGAAAGTTGTGGTGCACATCATCATAGAGACATCAACGAAGCCGCAACATTCGGCGCGAAGGGCTTCGAATACTCACCTCATAGCGCATTACATCGAACCGTGGGACGCACGGGGGATAGCTTGGTAAAACATCCTGCCGTAAGTAGGAGTTCCCAAGAAGCCCCGACTCAAACGCCGTAGGCGTTAGTCGTCGGGAGTACGTCACTTATTTATTAAAGGAGTACTCATGTCCATAATAAAATATGCAGATGGTAGTTGTTATATTGGCAGTGTCGAAAACAATAAGCGACATGGTCACGGTTGTGCTTACTTCACTGATGGGAATGTATATGATGGCAACTGGATGGATGACGAAATGCGTGGATGTGGTGTTTTCTATTGGAAAACAGGCGAAAAATATGATGGCGAATGGGAAAATAGCCAGTGGAACGGTTGGGGAGCACTTTTTAGAAATGCTAACTCTCTCATTTATTGCGGAAAATGGAAAAATGGAAAAAAAGTTGATACTATTTCAAATGCTGCAGCTTTAGAGTGGCAAACTATTTCATATTCAAATGGTGGGAAATATTATGGTATCGTTAAAGATGAGAAACGACATGGTTGTGGGATAATGTTCTATCCTGCCAACGATCCGCAAACTAGAGATAAATATATCGGAGAATGGCTATGTGATAATCGGCATGGAAATGGTGTTGTTTTCTATAGAAACAATAAACAATATTCTGGTTATTGGATTGATGATGAAGAGGTTGGCAATATACCAGCTCCTAGACGAAAAAACAAGAGAGCAAATAATGATTTTTTGATAAGAACTCCTACTGTTAGTAACTTAGCGAATGAACCCATTTCCTCTGAGTTTCAAACTTTATCATACGATGATGGTGGCAAGTACATAGGCAATATTGTAGGAGGGAAACGTCACGGCTCTGGAATTTTAGTGCTCCCAAACGGTGATAGATACGTTGGAGAGTGGTGCAGGGGAAGAAAGAACGGACACGGCACATATTTTTATTCTATTGGAAAGCGCTACGAAGGTGAATGGAAAAATGACCATGCTGATGGACTTGGCATTTTGTATGATACTGATGGGAGTGTACTTTATAGTGGAAAATGGCTAGATGGGTTGCCAAGCGTTTAATCATTTATGCTTCAAGCAAATACTACTTTTCATGATAGTTTGCTATCTTTTAGAAATAGTCTAAAGCTTAATTGCGACTTAAATCAATTGTGCATGCAGATGTGGTTTTTTATGTAGAAAGTTGTCTAGAACTAGACGTTAAGTGGCAAAGCAAGTTCTAAACTGAAACTTACTTTGTCATTTAACTATTCATTTTACATTCAATAGTACAGTAGCTGATCTCACTTATCCAAGTGACTTTGTTCAGTATTCTGTATTGTGTCTACACTCGGACTTCGTTTTTAATTACGTACTTCATGCCATCTCAAGTGCCACTCGTGCACTTACTTTTGGAATTTACTTACTAGAATTTTATATTAATGTTCACACCCCAACTGAATTAATTGTTAATGTTGATAGATGCGTGGCGCATTTCTTAAATTGTCATTTAAAAGAGCTTTTTATACATATGAAACGCCCATTGCTGTGTCTTTTCCCGCTAAAGTGCTGATCTTATTCCAAATATCATGCAAAGGATGGTCAGTGACCATGTTTTTCCATATGGGGCGTGAACAGTAACACCGTGCAGCTAAACGCTTCTTAACAATGCCGTATTAGTTGCAAAAAACCTTAGTCAATGATATAATCAAGAAAACATTTGAGATTAGTATGTACTGAACATAAATACACATTAAAATCTGAAGGAGAACTAATATGGCGAGTATAACAATTAATACTGCTCAGTGCAAAGGATGCGCCTTGTGCATTAGTGCTTGCCCAAAAAATATTATTGCTATAGGAACAGAATCTAATAGAGGCGGATATTTCTCAGCGGAAGTGGTGCAACCATCAAGCTGTATTGGATGCGCTCGATGTGCAATTATGTGTCCTGATTGTTGCATCACGGTGATGAAGTAGGAGAACGCAGATGAAAGAACTAATGAAAGGAAATGAAGCAATAGCCGAAGCGGCCATTAGGGGCGGGTGCCGTGCGTTTTTTGGATATCCAATAACTCCACAAAATGAAATTCCCGAATACATGAGCGTTAGAATGCCAGCTGTTGGTGGGTGTTTCATCCAAGCCGAAAGTGAAATTTCTGCTATTAATATGGTATATGGTGCTGCCGCTACTGGAGTTAGGACGATGACATCAAGCTCTAGCCCTGGAATTAGCCTTAAACAAGAGGGCATCAGTTATTTGTGCGGTGCCGAGTTGCCGTGCGTGATCGTTAATATGGTTCGTGGTGGACCAGGATTAGGTGGCATCCAACCTGCGCAGTCTGATTACTTTCAGACAGTAAAAGGTGGTGGACATGGTGACTATAAAATGTTAGTATACGGTCCCGCTACGGTCCAGGAAGCTGTTGATTTGATGTATAATGCTTTTGACAAGGCTGATAAATATCGACTCCCTGTAACGATTTTAGGAGACGGAATGTTAGGTCAGATAATGGAAGCAGTAGAGATGCCAGAAATGAAGGATTTGACAAAAATTCCGAAAAAGAACTGGGCTACTGACGGTACTGGTGTTGGAGAAAATCGCAGGATAATTAATTCATTGTACATAGATCCAGACGTTTTAGAAAGCGTAAATCACAGATTGTTTGCTACATATGAAATGCTAAAAAAAGATGAAATACTTTTTGAAGAATATAAACTAGAGGATGCTGAAATAATAATCGTCGCATATGGAACTGTAGCACGCATATCAAAAAGTGCTGTAGAAATATTAAGGCAGCGTGGAATAAAAGCAGGATTGATAAGACCAATAACACTTTTTCCATTTCCAAGTACTGTTATATCGACCGCCGCACATAAAGAGTGCGTGAAATGCTTTCTTACAGTAGAGCTGAGCATGGGCCAAATGATTGAAGATGTAAAACTTGCCGTAAATGGGAAAAAGACTACTGCGTTTTTTGGGAGAGTTGGCGGCAACGTGATGTTGCCCGAGCATATTGCAGAAGCTGCAGAACAAGAGGTGAAAAAAAATGGCAGTTGTATTTAAAAAATCAAACATGCTAACTGATGTACCATTTCATTACTGTCCAGGTTGCAGTCATGGTATTGCGCATAGACTTGTAGCAGAGGCATTAGAGGAAATCAGCGCAGAAGGGAATGTGATAGGAATAGCACCTGTGGGGTGCGCTGTTTTTGCATATAATTACTTTAATTGTGACATGCAACAAGTAGCACACGGAAGGGCACCTGCGGCGGCAACTGGTGCAAAGCGCACACATCCAGAAAAGATTGTGTTTGCATACCAAGGGGATGGAGACCTGGCTAGTATAGGTACTGCAGAAATAATACATGCAGCAGCTAGAGGCGAAAACATTACAGTCATATTTATAAATAATGCAATTTATGGAATGACAGGTGGGCAGATGGCACCAACTACACTAATTGGTCAAAAATCTACAACATCACAAGCAGGCAGAAATGTTGCTCTTAATGGCAATCCAATAAGAGTTTGCGAAATGCTTGCAACTCTTGATGGCCCTGTTTATCTCGAGCGAGTGGCACTATGTGATCCTCAAAGCGTTATGAAAGCGAAGAAAGCAACTCGAAAGGCATTTGAAAACCAAAAAAGCGGCAAGGGTTTTTCATTAGTAGAAATGCTATCAACATGTCCTACAAATTGGGGCATGACTGCCGTTGATTCTGCTGCATTTGTTAAAAACGAGATGACAAAAATCTTCCCGCTCGGAGTGTTTAAGGATATCTAGTAGTCGTGAGATAATATTTTTGCAGTTTAATTTAATGAGACTTGAATATGATGACAACCAAAGCCTGTTAATAATCTAGTGTTGCTTTTGTACAACAATCTACGACCTAAATTGTTTTTTATGTAATGAGCCTTATTTCTTAACTGATATGAAGGCAAGATAACAGGTTGTATTTTTTAACAACATGAATTTAACTGATACCGTCTCGATGCACTAGTAGTAGACTTACTGCACTTGAAATGCTTTATGCTAGCAAATTGCTTGCATTTGTCTATTTTAATGTGCTATATATCTAGGTGAAATCGTCTGTATTGAGCAAAAAATTAGAAATTTAGAGGAACTGGTTCTATGGATGAAAAAATAATAATTGCAGGATTTGGCGGACAAGGAGTGCTTAGTTTAGGACAATTTATAGCATATGCTGCAATAGCAGATGGTAAAGAAGTAACTTGGTTGCCAAGTTATGGCCCTGAAATGCGTGGTGGAACGAGCAATTGTAGTGTAGTCATATCCGATAGACCAGTGGCTAGTCCTATCATTTCTGCTCCAGATTGCCTAATTGCAATGAACAAACCAAGCTTATATAAATTTCAAGACAGAGTACGCAGTGGTGGTACCATTATAGTAAACAAAACACTTATTCCCGACATTATTGAAAGAAAAGACGTTAAAGTTATATATATAGACGCTGGCGATTTATCTTTAAAGGCTGGTAATCCTAAGACAGCAAATATTGTTGTACTTGGAGCTTATGTTAAACAGAGTGGTTTGTTTAGTAAAGAGCTTGTAAGCGAAATGATAACTAAAAAATTTATATCAAAGCCCAAGCTAATACCAGCTAACCTTTCAGCACTAGACTTAGGATATAACTTTGCATAAACTACCAAACAACACAAGTAAAAAATATTGAATCACCATAGAACCGATTAGTTTTAAGTGACAAGCAATTTGGAGGCACTATGAGCACAACAAAAAAACCAACAGTAGCTAAAACCATCGAAAGCGCAAAACGTGAATCTGGAGTACTATTACCAATACCAGCTTTAATGAGCGAATATGGAATAGGTGATTTTGGCAGGAATGCTTACTCGTTTATAGACTATATTGCAGGAATGGGATTTTCTGTATGGCAAATTTTACCAATCACAACAATTGGGGCAGGAAATTCGCCTTATAGCGGTGTAAGTGCCTTTGCGGGAAACTACATGCTAATTGATCTAGAAAGCATTCCAGAAAGACTGTTAACTACCGATGAAAAGAATAGCGCAAAATATTATGGCTCCGTGTATAAAACAGATTATGCATTTGTAGCTGATTCTAAAAAACGATTGCTTCGCACTGCCTTTAGCAGATTAGACGATAAGGATAATGCGGCAATAAACGCATTTAAGAAACGCAATCTCGAATGGTTAGATGATTATGCTTTATATTCTGCATTGCGCGAAAAATTTGGTTGTGGCTTTACACAATGGGATGAAAAATATAAATTTAGAAATAAGGAAACTATTAAAATTGCTAAAACTGAATTAAAGGATCAAATGCGCTTTTTTTATTTTGAGCAATACGTTTTTTCAGAACAATGGCAGGCATTAAAAAATTGTGCAAATCAGCACGGTGTAAAAATATTAGGCGATATGCCAATCTATGTTGACCATGAAAGCGTAGACGTATGGTCGTTCCCGAAAATATTTGACCTTGATATTGAACTTAAACCAAAGCGCATAGCGGGTGTTCCTCCAGATTATTTTGCAGATGATGGACAACTTTGGGGTAACCCAGTATATAATTTCACTGAGATGGAAAAAACGAAATTCAGGTGGCTGGTAAGTCGCATGAAGAGAAACCTTGAAATGTATGACATGCTTCGCATAGATCACTTTAGAGGTTTGTATCAATTTTGGGCGATTGATGCTCAATCTGACACTGCAAAGAAAGGAACATGGGTAGATGGTCCAAAACTAAAACTATGGCGCGCTGTTGCTAGACGAATAAGGAAACCTAGCATTATTGCAGAGGACCTTGGGATAATTGACGAGCCAGTACGAAAATATCTTAACACACTTGGTTTCCCTGGCATGCGAGTGTTTCAGTTTGGATTCGATGGCTCTTCTGACAATACTCATCTCCCACACAATTATCAGCAAAACTCCGTGGCTTACGTAGCTACTCATGATAACAATACTACGCTAGGGTGGCTTTATCGATTAGATAACATCACGCGTGAACGTGTGCTGTCATATTTGTTTGCTGAGCATTCTGAATGGGGAATGGGTGGTGGACAATCACCAGCAGTCAAAGAATCAATTCGAGCCGTCCTTGCCTCTTCATCTAATCTTGCCATCATACTATTCCAAGATATGTGTGGTTATGGGTCTGATACTAGAATAAATTCTCCTGGTGTCCCAGAAGGAAACTGGGAATATAGAACAACATTTGCCGCATTTGAAGAGATTGATACGTCGTATTTTTTAAGATTAAATCGTCAATATGGCAGGACGGACAGAATCTGAAACAAAATGCTAATTGGGGTATTTAATAAAGCTATTGGTAGCACGACCGCCTTGCGTAAAACAACAAAAGAGTTTTTAAGTCAAAAAGATTTGGATTTGTCTTCAGACCAAATGGAACTACAAATTGTTTACCACGAAAGAAAGCCGTCTCTTAAAAACGCACCACCATATGTTAGTCTGTCTCACAGTGCAAATATTATTGCGTGTGTTGTTGCCGAGTGTCAGGTCGGTATAGATGTGGAATTTATGGTGGAACGGAACTTTGTTGAACTATCAAAGCGTTATTTTTCTAAAACAATCGCCGATAATCGTGAATTTTATGAATATTGGACAGCTGGCGAAGCCATGTCAAAAAGAACTGACGTTCCGCTTGTGAAGGTTTTAAAAAGTGGATTCTTTGCACCTTTTCGACACGTCCCCATATTCCCCAACCTTATAGTAACTATTAGTACAGAACGCAACTTTGATGAAAATATATCTGTTCTGGATTTCTATTCAAATTTTAGTTCAAATAAAAGTTTCACAATTTACTGTCCTATAGAAAACGCTTAGCTGACGTAGGACGTCCTCTAGACCTCTTTTTTTTGTGACTTTTCTTTGTTTTTGCTGGGTTTCTTGTCTAGACTTGATTTAGGCAGCAGAGCAGGTTTTGATATCTCTAACCTTTCAAGTTCATCGAGCACCATGCTTAAAGTGTGCACCCAATAGGCATCGTCACTTTTCGCCAATGTAGGGGCATCAACCATCCGCCAAGCTGATGATAAATCTTCCATTAATTCACCATAAGACAGGTGTGCCAATAAACCTGCAAGCGTTGCTTTTCGTATAATTCGGCATGTTGCAAGAGTTGATATGAAATTAATGAATTCTGCGCCAATCACGGAAAAATCATCCTGCACGCACGTTTTGTCAAGACATTCATCGCTCTTGTAGCGCTTAAAAACGAGTTCTAAAAGACAGCGGTCATCGTAACATTGGTATATTGTCTCTGGAGGTAGGTCGAGGTCTGATTCAAATACAATCACACCAAAGACTTCATGCTTTTTCGCATATTTATTAGATTCAAACATTATTCTTTTCTTAACTCTCTCAATATACGACACTTCTTCCGCCGATGCGCACTTCGAGTCTTTAAACGCATACAAAAAACGATTACCGCCAATATTAACTTTTTTGTAGAGAACATGAGCGGCAATGCCTTTAATTACACCCTCAAAGTTTAGCATATCATTTTTAAGATTCGTACATCGTTGCGCTTTATCGGAGTTAAAAAGTGCAAATCAGAGCGTTCTTCGAGTTCTTTTTTGGCCATACTTGGTGGAAACCCCTTGTCTGCTACGATAATACCT
>JAITQU010000069.1 GCA_031288735.1 Christensenellaceae bacterium | reverse complement strand
CTTAAAGGCAATTTTGTTTTGAATTTCTACACCATTAGAGGTGTTTTGAAAGTTACAAGCGGAATTAATTTAAAAGCAAAAAACTTTTAAAACCACTTTAAAAAGCATTTGTGGAAAGGCGGAGGAAATACACTTAATAATGTAAAAATATGTGGAAAAAGAGCTTAAAAAGGAGGCAAATTGCGATTTTTATGTCAATTTTAGGAATAAATATTTTTAACTGGAAAATTTAAAAGCCTTTTTCTAAATTGTCATGAAAAAACATTGTTTTTAGAGGTTGCCATGAGTAAATGCTGAAAGCATCGATGTATTAAAGTTTTAATAAAATTGTTAATGATTTTAGATAATTTAGATGTCTTCATCTATAATAGCGCGTTGTTGTATTTATAGAGAATTAATTTATAAAAATTCGATCAAGAAACAATAGTGAGGTGTCTTTGATTTAAAGTAGCAAATTTTAATACTTAATATTAAATATTTTAGTATAAACAAATTTTTAGTAGATTTCATTAGTTATTGTTGAAACATGAAATGCTTTTATAGAGAGTAGAGACTATTGATCACTTATAGAGGTGATGATGCCAAAAAACCAATTTTTAGACCCGAATGTTTTACTAAAACCAGGAAAAATCAAATTTAATGATATAGACGTCAATACATACAACAAAACTATGTTAGAATCGTTTACTGCATTTTCGCACTCTGAGCTTTTGGATATCTATTCTCAGCTTTTAACAATTCGCGAATTTGAAACAGCAATACAATCAATTGGTGACACGGGTTATCATGGCATAAAGCATGTCCACAAAGGCCCTATACACCTAACGATAGGGCAGGAAGCGGTTTCAGTAGGTGAGGCAAATGCACTCTCGCTTGATGATATTGTGTTTGGATCACACCGTAGTCATGGTGAGCTGATAGCAATATCGCTAGCTCAAATTAAAAAAAGATCAGAAAAAGAATTGATCAAAATAATGGAAGAATACAATAATGGATCCATTCTCCGTATTGTTGAAAAAAAAAACCAAGGAGATATTAAGTCCCTTTCAAGAGATTTTCTGCTTTATGGAGCTATGTGCGAAATATTAGGAAAGACTAATGGGTTTCAGTATGGGCTTGCAGGATCTATTCATGTATTTTTCCCACCGTTTGGTATTTATCCTAATAATGGTGTTGTCGGTGGTAGCGCACCCTTTGCAGTCGGCAGTAGTCTGTTTAATCATATTCACAAAAAACCTGGAATTGTGGTTGCGAATATGGGGGATGGAGCATTAGGATGTGGTATTTTGTTCGAGTCCATGAATTTTGCTGCAATGGACCAGTTCAGATTACTATGGCAAGAAAAAAAAGGATTGCCCCTAATTTTTTCATTCATTGATAATGGATACGGTATGGGTGGGCAAACTCGCGGTGAAACGATGGCATACGATTTTCTTGCGCGTTTGGGTGCTGGAATTTCGCCTACACAATTGCATTCTGAACGAATAAACGGTAACGATCCATTTTCGGTTATTGATGCTTTTAGTCGCAAAAAACAAATATTATTAGATGGTGCTGGCCCAGCTCTTCTAGATATAGTAACATATCGCTTAGCAGGGCACTCGATTTCAGATGCTTCTACATATAGAACAGATGATGAAATAGATGCGTGGATGTCTTTTGACCCACTTATAGTGTATCCGCAAAATTTAGTAAGGTCAAAACTGTCGAGTCAGGATGAAATTAATGAAATTAAAAACAAAGTAGTCGAAGTAATGATTAAAAATTGTCAGCTAGCGAGTGATGAAAAAGTATCACCATTTTTTTCTATGACGGATGCAAATGCACATTATGAGCGAGTGTTGTTTTCTGATAACGAAATAAAAACACAAAGGAGCCAGCAGGTTGAAAGACTGAAAAACTCAAGAGAAAATGCACTATCAAATAAATCTCGCATGCAAATAACTATTAGCGATGCTCTATATGAAGCTATTTCGTATGCGTTTTCAAGAGAAGACTCCTTAATTTCTTATGGTGAAGATGTTAGAGAGTGGGGTGGAGTTGGCGGTGTGTATTCTGGCTTAAATGAATCATTAGCCTATGAGCGATTGTTTAATAGTCCTATATCTGAGGCGGCAATAGTATCAGTGGCTATTGGGTATGCCTTTAAAGGTGGCAGAGTCTTAGTAGAAATAATGTTTGCGGATTTTTTAGCGCGCGCTGGAGATGAAATTATCAATCAATTAGCTAAGTGGCAGTCATTAAGCGGTGGATTCTTTAAACTTCCAATAGTAATCCGCACATCCGTGGGGTCGGAATACGGTGCACAGCATGCACAAGACTTGCTATCAGTAGTAGCTAGCATCCCAGGACTAAAGGTGGTCTTTCCCGTAACACCATACGACTGTAAGGGACTTTTAAATCGCGCTCTTGCAGGTAGCGACCCCGTGATTTTTTTTGAGAGCCGCAAATTGTATGGCAAAACCGAGCAGTTTATTAAAAACGGAGTTCCAGATGAATATTATGAAATTGATTTTGGAGAGCCAGATATTAAAAGCTCAGGGAGTGATGTTACTATTTTAACTATAGGGGCAGTTTTATATACGGCATTAGAAGCTAGTAAAATCCTATTAGACCAGTACAAAATCAGTGTTGAAATAATAGATGCACGTAGCATAGTGCCTTTTAACTATGCCATAGTAATAAAATCTATCAAGAAAACTGGGTGCATTATAGTTGCTGGAGATTCGTGCGATCGAAATTCTGTGATGAAAAATTTTGCTACTGACATTGTAGAGCAGTGTTTTTTTACACTTCGAAAAGCACCAATTGTGATTTCTTCAAAGAACACCTTAACCCCACATGGTGAATACTATGCAGCATTTTATCCGCAAGTAGAAGATTTTGTAAAAGCGGTGTTATCACTAAAAGATAATTAGGAGATTAAACTCTTCTCAGCTATTAATAAATGTATTAACGGCTAAAAAGTATAAAGCATTGATGTTAAAAACCTCAAAGGAGGAAAAAATATGCGACTTGACAAATTTATAAAGGTGGCTAGACTTATAAAAAGACGAAGTGTAGCAAACGAAGCTTGCGATTTAGGTAGAGTAACTATCAATGGAAAACCAGCTAAGGCTGGAAAGGATTTAGCTCTAGGCGATGTTATAGGTATTAGATTTGGTGATAAGGAATGCTACTTCAAGATTAAAGAAATACCAGCTGGAAACGTTTCTAAAGACCATTCCGAAAAGTTGTATGAGGTAGTAGAAAAATTGTAACAGTTTATGAATATACTTAAAATGTTCAAAGAACTAGCAAGCTATGAGCAGTGCTTGCGTACTAGTTTTCGTCCTTTTTGCGGAGCATAAACATCATCACGTATTTTGACAGATCTTATCAGCTTTCCGTCTTTATAATAGTCAATATAACCCTGTGATACATACCCACATTTAGGTGTTTTTAATATCTTCTCACTTTCGTTATTTTTTAGCATATTATTAACGTCAATGATTTCAATGAACTCATTACATTTTTTCGTCTCAATAATATGGCTTCGCAAGTTAAGTGTGAGTGCTTCATTTACACTCCTACCAAATATTTTGAATGTAATGCTTTTTTCATTTGCTTTAGCTAAAATATATACAGGATAATTAGTATTATTTACAAACACTAAATCCGATTGTGTTGATACCATAGCATCAAATGATAATGGCACATATACAACTGGCAATGAATGACAACGTACACGCTCTATGGTTAAGCCTGCTAATAAAACTGCATTATATAGGGTTGTCGAGACCTGACAGACACCACCGCCGATGCCATTTGAAAAAACACCATTTTCGATAATAGTAGCACTCTTATAGCCATTTTCCAAGCTTCGCTCGCCTACGACCTCATTAAAAGAAAAGCGTTCCGCAGACTCAAGAACCACGCCATTAATTTTTTTTACTGCAATATGAATATTGTGTTTTCTATTAGGACTTGAATCGACATAACAAGTTGAAAACTGTCCTATTAGCCTTGTGGCCTTTAAAAGCTCGTCTGCGGATGGTTTGGGTTGTATTTTTATCCTTTCAAGTGCAACAGAGAACGAAGATTTAAACGAATAAAAAATATTTTTGCAAAGCGAAAAATAATCTATTACGATTCCGTCAACTTCATCTGTTATTTTAAATTCCTCGTCAAACCAGATAATAGTTGCGTATTGAGGCGGTCGTTCTACAGCTCTAAGATATCTCAAAACATCCAAATTTAGCTCCTCACTAAGCAAAGTAAGAGGTTGATATAATGATTTAATACTCTCATAAAATTTTGAATAATTACTGCCAAAAAGCATTGAGACAATTGCGTGTGTTGATATATTAAGGGAGTATTGCTTTGATATTGCAATATTGTTTCCATCATATAGGACAAAATCAAAATCAATAGTGAGAGATGCACCCATCAACATCACAATTAACACAAGTAAGATAACCATGCAAATAAAAAGTTTGAGCTTTGTCGATCTCATGAAAATAGTATGAATCAATAAAGAACTATTATCACTAGAATGATATTACTTATCAAGTTAAATACCTGCAACACCAATATAGGATAGTTTAGGGTGCTTAAACAAGTTTCTGATTAATTGAGATGACACATTAAGCATGAACTCGGTTGCTTTATGTAATATTTCCTTTGCGGTGCGTGGCGACTCTCCACTTTGCATGTTTTGTTTTAACACATT
>JAITQU010000260.1 GCA_031288735.1 Christensenellaceae bacterium | reverse complement strand
GTTTTAGATTCAGCACCATTAATATTATGTTCAGTTGAGGTGTGAGTAGTAGCAAAATATCGATTCAGAGGGTTTGGCATAAATTTGATATATGTGAGGTTTCCGGTGACTGCCAATAGTTGGTGATGATAATGAAGCAGTTTTTACTGCACCTAGTGGTTTAGCAGACATTGAGTGTTATTATGAAAATTTCAATGCAATTTGTGAAGTTACTATGCTGACAAGTCGTGATCAGTGGTATAACGAGGGACAACCAGTCATGCGGCACTTACGCAATTTCGAAAACAATTGTAAAAACAAAATTTGTTATTGCTTATTTATTGCTCCATCATTGCATGTCGACACAATTAACACATTTTGGTCATCAGTTAAACATGAATATGAAGGAATAAGACAAAGAATTGTGCCAATAACTATAAATGATCTGATTTATCTAATCGATAAAGTAAAGATTGTTCAAGAAAAAAACAAGAAATTCACTCACTTAATGTTGGAAGAATTCTATAGAGAAGCAACAGAAGTATCAGATGTTACAAACTCTATTGCTTGGATTGCTAAAATTAAAAAAATTCTTTCAACCTGGCTGGAAAGACTCATTACATAAATTCAAGATAGAAGATAGAGGACGTGATCAATGAAATCCTAATTAAAATAACGACGTAAAATAATGTGTATTAGAACAAGTTTTGATTTTGGTATAATTCGCCACTCGCTGGCATTCAAGTCGTGTTGATGAATTGAGTGGGACTACATTTATGGTTCGACCGTCAAAATGTAAATTTAGATTATTGTGTTAATCTAATGATATGAAAATTGTTTTATAGACATATTTATCGAGGTTTATGCGGAAATTAAAGGAAAATACGGCAGTTTTCGTCATCAGAGAAGGGGTTTTTTGATTAATATTGTAACGTATGTGTTTTGACGGTCTAACCATTTATTCTGAACAGTCCGAATTTTATATTTGACAAACACATTTAAAAAAATTCTAAATGGAATTATAGTTAATCAGACTTGAGAAGAAGGAAAACTGTTCTAAATATCAAGCAAAGGTCATAAAAAAATCCACGTTCATCGATATACTTGATATTGAGTGCAAGTTTTGCAGGCATAATTTCGTTAATGTATTTTTCTTCGGGATTTTCGCATTCAAGCAAAAGATCGTTCTCATTTCTATACTCTAGCGACGCTAGGTCGGTTATCCCGGGGCGCACTTCTAAAACTTTGCATTGGGAAGTAGTATAAAGAAGAACATATTTGGGAACCTCAGGTCTAGGACCTACAAAGCTCATCTGTCCAAACAAAATATTGAACAATTGTGGCAACTCATCAATTTTAGTTTTGCGCAGTAACATTCCTACTCTAGTAATGCGCTTATCACCTTTAGTCGTTATTTGCCGACCAGGATTTTTAGCATTTACTGTCATTGTTCTAAATTTTAATATTTTAAACAAAGTACCCTTTCTGCCAACACGAGTCTGTTTAAAAAACGCACCGCCATTAGAAGTTAAAACAATTATCAATCCTACGACAGCAAAAAGTGGTAACAGGAAAAGAATTCCAAAAAATGCTCCCAAAATATCGAACGTGCGTTTAGAAAATTTATACACTAGTAATTCTCCTGTATTCTGTTATTATATACTCTATGTCAGCATCAGTTAATAAAGTGTGAAGTGGTAGTGTAATCTCCTGAGCATACTGCGAATATGCGTTGGGAAAATCTTTAATGTCGAACCCTAAGTTTTTATATGCGGTATGCATTGGTAATGGCTTGTAGTGAACATTGCAAGCAATACCTCTATCCGAAAGCTTAACGATGATTTCATTACGCATATATTCATTAACACCTTCAACTCGTGTTAGATACAAATGCGCACCTGAAGAATTGCCTTTGATAAAATGCTCTAAAGGATGGATAGGTGTTGATCGAAAACCAGCATTGTAACTTTCAATTATATTCTTGCGGCGTTTAAGAAGCTCCGGGAATCGCTCAATTTGCGAGATCCCAATCGCTGCCATAATATCTGTCATATTGCACTTATAGTAAGTGTCCTGTATATCGTATTCCCACGCACCTAGTTGAGATTTAGAGAGAGCATCCTTTGATTGGCCATGTAGTGACATAAGCATAAATTGCTTGTATATTATTTCAGAACTAATTGGCAACGCTTTCCATGTTAAAGCCCCACCCTCGCCAGTCGTTAAATTTTTAACAGCGTGGAATGAAAAGCTAGTAAAATCAGCCAATTGTCCAGAAATCAAATTATCCCTAACACCGCCAAATGAATGCGCGGCATCAGCTATTAATACTATCTTGCTACCGATGATCTCTTGAAATTTGTGACTTGTGTGAAATAAATGTTTCGCATTTGCTATTATATTGTTTAATCTCTCATAGTCACAAAGTCTGCCTGCGATATCAACGGCAATGATAGCCTTTGTTTTGGAGGTAATAACTCTAGACACGGAATCATAATCAATCTCATAACTTCCAGGTAATGTGTCAACTAGTATAATCTTTGCACCAACATGAGCGATTACACTTGCCGATGCGGTATATGTATATGCAGTTGTGATGACTTCATCACCTACTCCAATACCAAAAAGTCTCAAAATCAATTCTAAGCATGCAGTTGCCGAATTAAGACAAACAGCTTTTTCTGTGTTACAATAATTTGCTATTAGCCTTTCAAATAGTTTAGTTTGTGGACCAGTAGTGATCCATCCTGATTTCAAAACCTCAATTATATTGTTTATTTCATGTTCCCCAACATCAGGCGGGCTAAAAGAAATAATACGTTTACTCATGTCAAAATTCCCCTTAATAAATGTAAAATTTTTTTGTAAAACAAGCAAATGTCAAAATGTTAAAACCAATCAGTAAAGAAATTGGACTTTTAAAAGACAATGTCAATGCTTTGAATTTAGAAATCGGATTTCAAGCTTTATCTACAGTTTTGGCATAAACACTAGTTTGATTTCTAATGAGTTAGAAAAGATTACAATGCACTTATTTAAAACACTGAGATTTTTTTAAATTCAATATTTCAGTTGACTATAAAATATCACTACATTCATAAAAACAGTATGCTCAAAAGGTATGCTTTCATATGATTTATAAAAATATCATACATTGTTTAATGAGCTCGTCATGCTATGCTACTATACTTATCCCTTCTAATTTATTTAAATAATGTCTTTAAAACAATTTAGCGCAGTGAGATGATTATAAATTGAGACACAAAGAAAATCCTATTTTGCTTTTAGATATTTTGAAATACTTAATGCAGCAGTTTTACCAGCACCCATAGCAAGTATTACTGTAGCCACACCAGTTACAGCATCCCCACCAGCATATACACCACTGAGATTTGTCGCTGCATTTTCATCTGTTATAATCATACCACGAGCGTTTGTTGCTAAGCCAGTAAAATGCTTTTTAACAATTGGATTTGGATCTGTTCCAATTGCAATTATTGCCATGTCGCATTTAATTTCAAAATCACTATTTGCAAGTGGCACTGATATGCGTCTACCATCAGTGCCAGGATCACTTAATACACAAGATATACATCTAACACTATTAATACTTCCATAATCATCAGAAAGCAGTTCTACTGGCATACTTAAAAATTTAAAAATTACACCTTCCTCTTCGGCGTGTCGGACCTCCTCTGCTCGTGCTGGCATTTCATTGCGGCTACGTCTGTATACAACCGTTACGTTCTTAGCTCCTAATCGCAAAGCTGTTCTGGAAGCATCAAGCGCGACATTACCTGCACCAAACACAACAACATTATTTGCTTTTTGAATAGGAGTGTCACTTTCTGGCAGGTATGCTTTCATTAAATTAACCCTTGTTAGGTATTCATTTGCAGAATAAACACCATTCAAACTTTCGCCAGGAATATCCATAAATCGTGGAAGACCAGCACCAGTTCCAATAAACACAGCATCAAAGTTTGCTCGTAGCTGTTCAAATGTAATAGTTTTTCCGATCACAGCGTTTAGTTTAAATTCCACACCATATTTTTCCAATCTCTCAATTTCAAAATGGACTATGTTTTTGGGTAGTCGAAACTCAGGAATTCCAAACACTAAAACACCTCCAAGCTCATGGAGTGCCTCAAAAACAATCACATTAAAACCAGCTATTGCACAGTCAACTGCACAAGTAAGAGAAGCTGGGCCACTCCCAATCACTGCGATGGCTTCTTTTCGCTTTATAGCAGGATGTATTATTTGATTTTCAGTAACGTTGGTTCTTGAAAAGTCGGCAACAAAACGCTCCAAGCTACCTATAGCAATGGAATTGCCAGCTTTGCGATGTACACAATACTTTTCACATTGTTGCTCTTGTGGGCAAACCCTGCCGCAAACTGCAGGTAATTGATTTGTTTCTTTTATAACATTTAACGCATCAAAAAAGTTATGTTCGCAAATCAAATGAATAAATTTGGGAATGTCTACGTTTACAGGACATCCACTAACACATGGCCTTGACTTGCAATTGAGACAGCGACTAGCTTCTTTTACTGCAATGTCCTCATCATAGGTAAATGCGACTTCATCAAAAACCGTTTTTCTGAAATCTGCAGATAATGATTTTTCTCGGTAGCGATTAATTTTCATTAGTTATTCCTCTTATACGACAGTAATGAGCTTTTTCAGTTTGGATAAATTGCTTCGATCGTTGAATTGCCTCTTCCCATTTAACGAGATGCCCATCAAATTCTGGACCATGAATACATGCATATTGAATTTTATTATCAACAGTCAAACGACAACAACCACACATACCAGTACCATCTAACATAATTGAATTCATGCTAATAATTGTTTTTACTCCATATTTACTAGTGACCTCACAAACAGCTCGCATCATAGGCAAAGGACCAACGGCAAAAACCACATCGTGCTCTTTGTTTCTCTTTAATAGTTCGTTAATTTTTTGTGTGACAAAACCCTGTTCTCCAATAGAACCGTCATCAGTCAAAATATACAAACTTTTTGACATTGATTTGAACTCATCTATGTATAGGAGCAGATTTTCGTTTCTTGCCCCGATTATCACATCAACTGATCTTTCATTTCTATGTAATTGCTTGCACTGAGGATAGATAACAGCAGCCCCAATACCGCCACCGACAAGCAAAACGCGCTCATAATTTGTTAAATCTGTTGCACAACCAAGGGGACCTACAAAGTCGGCTAGGCAATCCCCAACATTCATGAGAGAGAGTTTGTAGGTTGTTGCTCCAATAGTTTGAACAAGAATTGTAACAGTTCCAGACACTTTGTCAATATCGCATATAGTAAAGGGGACGCGCTCACCGAAAAGATCTGTACGCAAGATTATAAATTGACCTGGTTTAGCATTTTCCACTACCATTGGCGCATAAATTTTGTATTCGATTATGCCTGGTGCTAGGTGTCGCTTATTTAAAATATTATACAATGATTACTCCTTAAATTTACAAGACAAACGATCAACTACATTTTAGTGTTACCCAAAATATTATTTTCCTGAAGACATACTCAAGAGCATAAAAGCAAGAGTGTATTAAATTTTTGTTTATATCAGTATAACACATTTTGCCAGATGAAATATTCCTTGTGCGATCTAAAAAAATTCAAAATAAGTAACTTGAACGCTTTTTGTATAGAGTATATAGCCGATATACCATTTTATGGTTAGACCGTCAAAACACATA
>JAITQU010000243.1 GCA_031288735.1 Christensenellaceae bacterium | reverse complement strand
ATTTGCTAAAAAAATTTGTAAAATTATTTTATTTTTTGTGTTGACAGTTCTTAATTCCTGTGCTATTATTTAAGTGTAATTTAAATCCGACCTGGTGCAAAACTCCCCTTTATTTAACACTCGATTGGGAGTGTGTTTTTATTTGATTTGATTTTATTCATATTGTAAATATTGCGTTAGTTTAAATCAACAAGTGGCAAACTCAGGATCTACGCTTAAATCAAAATGTTTTTCGACACCTCAAACTAAATGCAACCATAGTTGCACTTAGTTTGAGTGCATTAATTTTAAGATACAAACTACCATAAAATTGCTTAAAAAACCACGTTTTTCATCGACACCTTTCTGTGTCCTTCTCACAGTAAACGCAGTCGTTTTTCACAGTTAGTGCAACGGCTATTAACTTCTGCATTTATTTTTGGAATTTACGATAAATTTACGATAAATTATTACGTCTCCCTTTTCAGTTCTGCCAGACTGCCTTATGTTAAATGCAAGTTATCGACTAAAAGGCATCTAGATACTCCAAAACCACCTTGTACTCCCTTTTGTTACTTGGCTTTTGCAACCGCTCTTTAACGAGCTTCAACATCCTTTCGGCGTAAAGCGCCTTTTATTCCCCGCACTTTGCGTTTTCTTAGCGGACAATTCGTTAAGTTCCTCCTTGCAGGTGTCGTGAACGGCTACCGTTTGCTGTCGCTTCCGCCTTGATTTATAGGAGTCATAATACTTTTTAGGAC
Source organism: Christensenellaceae bacterium (assembly GCA_031288735.1). Classification (GTDB taxonomy): domain Bacteria; phylum Bacillota; class Clostridia; order Christensenellales; family DTU072; genus JAITQU01. Next base: position 18,254 of record JAITQU010000243.1, on the reverse strand, counting down.
AAATCCCCAGTTTGTAGAGAAGCTCTATTTCTATATCGCAAATCATCAGAGCAAAACCGTTCGCCTATATCTCTATAGGGAATTTACTGTGCCGACACCTTTCTCCGGAATAATCTCGCCGAGCATTTGTATAATAACATAATCCTTGCGGTCGAATTCGTCCATGTTGTGTTTATTGAACTTGTATTGGTGCGCATGCATAAGCTCGTGTCGATGTTGTAAAGCAAACACATCGGCGAATCGGGTTCAAAAATGAGGGTGATAAGTTTATTTTCATGGTCGCAAAGTCCTAGCTTTTCCGCCTCATGAACGTAACGAATCTTATAGTCCCGCACATCTGAAACCTCGGCTATTACCTCCACCCAATCGTCGTAATATGATATTCGATTTTAGTTTTGCTCATTTGCGTTACCGACTATCGCTATTTCAAGAGCTTCCAACGGCTGTCCTTCGTTTTGCCGACTCTCTCTACAAATCCCGTTTTTTTCAGTTCGTCGATAATGCGTTAAACAGTGCGCGGTGATTTGGCTATCTTGGCGGCTATCTCCTCGGCGGTAATTTTGTCGTTCTTTTTCATAAGGCGATATACGGCAAGCTGCTCCGCGTTTAGACGGCTCTCGGCTTCGCTTGCATACATTGGATTTACAGGTGTGCGGCTGAATTCGAAGGTGAACCCTTGTTCATCGTCGTTATAGGAAACCTTAACCCCTGCCTCGCCGCAAAGCGAGAACACTTTTCTGAATCCCGTGCCGTACTCCTCTATACGTTTTGTCTTGTAAAGCACGGACGCTATAGTCGGGTTCTTTAACACTGACTTCTTTTTCCCGCCCGCATATTCCTCCGGGTTTACCGTTTCGGGCAAATTGCCGGGATTAAAAACCGCGATGCTACTCGGGCATATATCGATTTCGTGCGCGGTTACGATATGCTTGTAGCTGGCGTGAGCGAACGAGTTTATGACAATTTCACGAATTGCGTCCACGGGAACCTCTGGGATGTCCCTCCTTACTTCCTCGGTGATTTCGACGCGCCATCTCATATGCTTATGCACGAACAGCCTGCCCGCCTTTATACACTCAAAAATGTTCCCCTTGAAATGCTCTTGGTCTAAAATTGTAATGCGCTCGTCCGTGGCAAAAAGCGCAAGCTTTAGGGTTACGGGCTTATGTTTTGAAAAGAGAACTCCCCCAGCATTGGTCAGCTTACCAGCTCTTAAAACGTCTAGCTTTGTCAGCACTGTTTCACTATCGGTGTACGGCTCAGAAAGACGCTTTGCCTCCAAGCCATCCTTATAGCAATCTTTCAGCGTTTCTTCATCCACATCATCGAGAGTGAACTCAGTCAATTCGCTTTCCCATTCCTCGTATGTAGGGATCTGCGCGCGAATAAGGCTAAACAACTGCGCCTGCGTTATCGCTTTGTCCTCGTCCGCCATGCGCATATAATATCTGCCATCTGCACAATAAGGCGTTTCGTTTCCGTCAAAGGAAACCTTAATTACTGTTTTTCCATCAACCTCTACGGTTTCCACCTCGAAAAACGGAACGGGCTTTATTTTCTCATAAATCTTACGCGAGATGTCCCGCGTCGTTTCCTTGCCGATTTGATGCCCAATTATCTCACCGTCGTTCTTAACGCCGAAATACAGCACGCCTTTTTTGTGTTTGTTCAGAATCGCGCTGATTGAAATAACCGCCTCGTTCAGTTCGGCAACGGTTTTTTTGAATTCAAGATGTTCGTTCTCAAAGCCTAATCCCATGTCTACCTCGCTTTTTACTGACATTCTTGTCAGCTTTGTCATAAATAAACCGCCGTCTTGCCAAATTTATTACTGACAAAATTTCGTTTTTACTGACAGATTACTGCCATTATGCTCTTTATCGAGGCTTTTGTCAGTTTTTCTGTCGTTTCAAAGATTGTTTTGCAAAATGGTGTCGATTATAACCGTCTAGGTTGTCTGAGCTTAGAGACAGTACCTTTCTTTGCCTGATATTTGAAAAAAGGTCAGCGCTTTAGCGTGAATAGACACAGCAATAAGCGTTTCAACTACAAAAAAAGTTCTTTTAATTAGCATTTAAGAAATGTGTCCGAGATTTAGCATCATTAACAATTAATTCAGTAGAGGTGTGAACAGTAACAACAATACCGCACCTTACGCTCTAAGCATTATGATTTGATGTTAAATAAAGGGGAGTTTTGCACCAGGTCGGATTTAAATTACAGTTAAATAATAGCACAGGAATCAAGAACTGTCAACACAAAAAACAAAATGCTATAGAGGTGTGAACAGTAACAGTTACTGTTCACACGTCAACTGAATTAATTGTTACTGTTGATAAATTCAAGACGCATTTCTTAAATTGCTATCTAAAAGAGCTTTTTCTGCATTATAAACACTTATTATTGTGTCTTTTCCGCTAAAGTGCTGACCTTTTCCCAAATATCATGCAAAGGATGGACGGTGGCCATGTTTTTTCATATAGGGTGTGAACAGTAACCAGTAACAACAATACCGCACCTTACGCTCTAAGCATTATGATTTGATTGACAACACCTATGGTCGTTGTTAAAATTATTACGATGAGCACAGATTGTTCCACCACATTGAGAAAAAGTATTAGAAATCTCTCAGCAATGTGCTATATTATGAAAATAAAGACACCAAAAAACTCACAGCGCATGTAATTTTTATAGACATAAAAATTAAATTTATTTCTCCATTAGAGAAGTTAAGGAGTATGTTCTATGTTAGAAAATGAAAACAAAAACACTAATGATGAATATATAAATAACTGTGAAAAGGCATGCCAACATACTAGTTATTCCTTTAGCGATAGATGTAAAAATCTTGAAGGTAATGCCATTAGAGAAATATTCAAACTATTAGCACAGCCTGACATTATTTCATTTGCTGGCGGTATGCCCGCTGGTGATACACTCCCTAAGACGGATATAAAAACTATCATAGCTGAGTTACTATCCTCCGATAAGGCTGTTTCTCTTTTACAATATGGAGCAACTGAGGGCTATTTACCATACCTTCTATCTGGAATAGAATATGTTAAGAGGGTAGGAATAAATAATATTTCATTAGACCATATTTTGGGCATCTCAGGTGGACAACAGGGCATAGATCTTGCTTGCAAGGCATTTTTGAACAAAGGCGATAAGGTGCTTGTTGAAAACCCCACATACATTGCTGTTTTGCATATTTTAAAGACATATGAGGCAACTGCGATTCCTGTCAAAAGTAGTGACGCTGGCATTGATCTAGTTGACCTTGAACAAAAAATTATAGAGCATAATCCTAAAATGCTTTATCTAGTTCCTACATTTTCAAACCCTACTGGACGCACTATTGATCTAGAGAAACGAAAAGCTTTGGCAGTTCTTGCATCCAAATATAACATCATAATATTAGAAGACAATCCATATGCTGAATTGCGTTACGATGGAACTGCATTACCTGCAATAAAACACTTTGATAAAACAGGAAATATTGTGTATATAACCTCTTTCTCAAAGACAATTAGCCCTGGCATGAGAATAGGTCTCGCTGTTGCGGATCCATTGATCATTCGTAAATTGACAATAGGCAAGCAAGCAACAGATGTGCACACCTCAACGCTTTCGCAAGCAGTTGTCTCTGAATATCTAAATCGTGGGCTCTTAAGCCCATCGCTTGAAAAAAACATACCCATGTATCGTAAGAAACGCGATGTTATGCTTTCTGCTATTGAACAACACTTCCCAAAATGCGCCGAATTCAACAAGCCCCAAGGTGGATTGTTTATCTGGGTTACTCTTCCAGAGAGCATTGACGTATCTAACAAAATCTTTACTCAAGCGATAAGTAGACGTGTTGCATATGTATCTGGTGACGCATTCCATGCAGATGGCAGTGGCAAAAACACTCTAAGATTAAACTTTAGCAATGCTACTGAAGATAATATAAAAAAGGGCATTGCGGTGTTAGGGGATATATTAAAGGAACACACCGCCGTAATCTCTAGGATGTAATACGAAACTCCCTATGTGTACACTTTCGAAGCGTTCTAAAATTGTCATATCCCTACTTTTTGAAAATGGTATACGGCTGTAAACTAATAATCTTAATCACTTGCATACAATAGTAAACAATGATAAAATGTTAAAAAATGACTTTTGAAATTGTTTATTCATTCCAAAAAGCACACTATCTATTAAAGAACATACAATTTCTAATCTCTAGTGATTGAACTAAAAAAAATTAAAATTTTCGAAGGAGCATTTATATGAATAAAAAAACTATTCTGGATGTTGACGTTAAGGGCAAAAAATGTCTTGTCAGAGTTGACTTTAATGTGCCAGTTTCTGAGGATGGAACTATTTCCGATTTAAACAGAATCAAAGGTACTATTCCTACTATTGAGTATCTAACCTCGCATGGTGCAAAAGTAATTTTATGTTCACATCTAGGTAGACCTAAGGGCGAGTTTAATTTGAAATATTCTCTAAGGCCCGTTGCTAGTGCGCTTTCATCACTACTTTCAAAGCCTGTAATTTTTGCAACTGACGTAATAGGCGATGATGCTAAAGCAAAAGTAAGTCAGCTTAAGGATGGTGAGATTTTACTTCTTGAAAACCTCCGATTCCATAAAGAAGAAGAAAAAAACGATAAAGCTTTTTGCGAGGCACTTTCTAATTTCTGTGAGGTTTATGTAAATGATGCTTTTGGAACTGCGCATAGAGCGCATGCGTCAACAGCTGGTATTGCTTTGTATGGTTTTGCGCCAATTTCTGTAGCTGGATTTCTCATTGGTAAGGAATTAGAGATCATAGGAGGAGCACTAGAAAATCCCAAACGCCCATTTGTGGCTGTTTTGGGTGGTGCCAAGGTTAGTGATAAAATTGGTGTTATAAATAACCTGTTAGAAAAAGTAGATGTTATCATAATTGGTGGCGCCATGGCTTATACATTTAATGCGGCAAAGGGTCTTCTCGTTGGAAACTCACTATGTGAAAAGGACAAAATATCTCTAGCGCAAGAATTAATAGAAAAGGCAGATAAAAAGGGTGTTAAGTTTTTGTTACCTATAGATAACGTTGTAGCTGATAGTTTCTCTAACGATGCGAATACACAAATTGTAGAAGGTGATATTTTAGACGGTTGGCAGGGATTAGATATAGGTCCTAAGACAATTAAATTGTTTTCTAAAGCTGTGAAAAATGCAAAGACTGTTATTTGGAACGGACCGATGGGTGTGTTTGAGATGGAAAAATTTGCTTCTGGAACGAAGGCAATAGCTAAAGCATTGTCTGAATCGGACGCCGTAACTATTATAGGTGGCGGTGATAGCGCAGCGGCAGTTACGTTGCTAGGATATGCTGATAAAATGACACACATATCCACTGGCGGGGGTGCTTCCCTTGAATTCCTTGAGGGATTACCATTACCTGGTGTTGAATGTCTTAACGATAAATAATATATTAAGAAAGTGAGGTGTAGAAATGAGAAAGCCTATTATTGCTGGCAATTGGAAAATGAATAATACGATCGAGACAACTAAGAGTTTGATCAGTGAAATAATTCCGCTTGTCAAGGATGCAAAATGCGAAGTTGTAGTATGTGTTCCATTTACTGATTTGGAAGCTGCACGCAAAGCGATCCGTGGATCCAACATTAAACTCGGTGCTCAAAATGTGCACTGGGCACCAAAAGGCGCATTCACTGGTGAAATTAGTGCTGAAATGCTAAAAGAGCTCAAGGTTGAATACGTTATAATCGGACACAGTGAAAGAAGACAATATTTTGGTGAAACTGATGAAACTGTCAATAAGAGAACAAAGGCTGCAATAGCAATGGATCTAAAGCCTATCGTATGCGTGGGCGAAACTCTAAATCAGCGCGAATCTGGTCTCACAAGCGAAGTTGTGAAAACGCAAATTGTCGGTGCGCTTAAAGATATCGAAAAAGAATCTCTAAAGAAAATTGTTGTTGCATATGAACCTGTTTGGGCCATTGGCACAGGCAAGACCGCAACAGCTAGCGATGCCAATGATACAATAGCTGTTATTCGCAAGGCTATTCAAGGCATATACGGAAGTGTCTCAGCTAACGCTATGAGAATACAGTATGGTGGTAGCATGAATCCTCAAAATGCCACTGAGCTTATGGGAATGCCAGAAATTGATGGTGGATTAATTGGTGGTGCCTCTCTTAAAGCTCAAGACTTTGCAAAAGTCATAAATTATTAATTTTATGTGAATGCTTTACTACATTAACGCATTCATTAAATGCATTGTATAACACCTTGCAAAACTACCTAAAGGAAAAACAACTATTATGCTTAATGCACTAATAATTCTTGATGGTTATGGTATTTCGAAAGAAATTAAAGGAAACGCCATCATAGCTAGTGGAACACCCTATTTCAAATCTCTCCTTAAAAAATACCCAAATACTCAAATTGGTGCTAGTGGTCTAGATGTTGGCCTTCCAGAGGGTCAGATGGGAAATAGCGAAGTAGGTCACATCAATATGGGGGCGGGGCGGATAGTTTATCAAGAATTAACTCGCATTACCAAGGAAATAACCGATGGTGATTTTTTTAAAAATCCTGAGCTTTTAGTCGCTATTGAAAATGCAAAAATTGAGGGTCGTGCTCTCCATACAATTGGTCTTCTCTCTGATGGTGGTGTTCATAGCCATATTGAGCATTTATTTGCTCTCATAAAAATGGCAAAAGACGCTGGTCTAAAGAACATATTTATCCATTGCCTTATGGACGGTAGAGATGTTAGTCCCACAAGCGGTGCTGATTATATTGCTCAATTACAAAAATATATTGACTCCAATGGCTTTGGAACTATAGCTTCTGTTATGGGTCGCTTTTACGGAATGGATAGAGATAATCGTTGGGAGCGTGTAGAAAAAGCATATTTAGCTATGGTAGATGGGGATGGAATTCATGCTACAGACGCAGAGCTTGCAGTAAGACAGAGCTATTCTGAAGGAATTACCGATGAATTCATCCTGCCAACAATAATATGTGAAAATGGTGTTCCTACAAAACGCATAGAGAAAAACGATAGTATAGTCTTCTTTAATTTTAGACCAGATAGGGCACGGGAGATAACTAGGGCATTCGTTTTTGATGGCTTTAAAGGTTTTCCTAGAAAAAAAGGATTCCTATCTCCTACTTATGTTGGTTTTACTCGCTACGATGAAACATTAACTAATGTCCTCATTGCATTTAAGGCGCAGAGCTTGCAAAACAATTTAGGACAGACCCTATCAAAAAGAAATTTGAAACAGCTAAGAATTGCTGAAACCGAAAAATACGCTCATGTTACGTTCTTTTTCAATTCTGGAATTGAGGAGCCTGAGCCAGGCGAGGATAGAGTCCTAATCCCATCACCAAAGGTAAACACCTATGATTTGCAGCCTGAAATGAGTGCGCAGATTGTTGCTAAGAAAGCGGCTGAACTCATTCAATCTAAAAAGTATGATGCGATGATCTTAAACTTCGCAAATTGCGATATGGTAGGGCATACTGGCGTTTTTGATGCTGCTGTTAAGGCGGTGAGTGCTGTTGATGATTGCCTTAAAATTGTAGTAGATGCCATATTGTCTGTAGGTGGTAACGCAATTGTCACTGCAGACCATGGAAACGCCGAAAAAATGATTGATTTTGATGGTTCTCCTTTTACACCACATACTACTAACCCTGTGCCGTGCATAGTGATTATGCCTGGAAAATTTAATTTGCGCAAGTGTGGGCGACTCTGTGATATTGCTCCTACGCTTTTAGATATGATGGATATTTTGCCACCATCTGAAATGACAGGCTTATCTTTGATTGTAAAATAGTTTGCTTTTTTTCAAACTAAGTTTCAGGGCACCCCTTTTAGCAATGTTACTTACTCTAGTGCGCTCTTTAAAATCTGACAATAAATTAATCAAATTTTAAATGTTGTTAAATTTCTTTGTTTTTAACTAAATTTCTAAAGGGCTGAGTTTTCTATCAATAGTTTGATATTTATAGTGTCTTTGAATTTGATTATTCTAAAAATGCGGAAGGGGATGTTTTTTCTAAGCTCTGAAAAAACAACAGATTTTATTTTTTAATTTCTTTTGTTTCCTCCTTTTTCAATTATTTAAAACGCTTTTTAATAAGTTTAGTTGTAGTGATATCTCTTAGAGGTGTTGATTGACATCTTGAAATGTGCTATAATTCAAAAAAAGTGATATTAATAACTCTAACTAAATTGAAAGTGACTTTCTCTTTTTATAAAAACCTAAATCGAGAAACACTACATTTTTGTAGTTATCAAAACTAGCATTACGCACTATCTAGCGTTTTTAAAAATGCTATGAGTAGAAGTTCCTCAAAAGCTATTAATGAGATTCAAGTAATATAAAATTAAATCAAGTCTATAAAATCAAAATTAGTTGATTTTTTCTACTTTGTAAAAATAAAACACTTGACTTGATAGGTGTATAATTTCACATAATACTAGTAAGCGTAAATAATTTCACCTTGTGCTATAATTCATCTAAACGTTAGATAGTATAAATAATATTTAAATGCTTCAAAGCTCTATTTTCAAAAATTTAAAAATTTGACATTTCCTTAGTTGACATTGTCTATAAAAATAGAGCTTTTTCAAATAAGGAGTTTCATTCAAATTTATTGCTTTTATAATCAATGCTTTATAAATATTACTTAGGAGCTTACTAAGACATGTCAAATTTATCATCCTCAATGCAGAACATAGAAGATGTAACCAAAGGTGGCATTGGTTACTACAATTCTCCGCTTGGAAAAATTGAAATAATAGAAATTGACAACATGATTCACAGTATCGCTTTTTGTAGTGTAGACCCGCCAAGGAATAGAAATGCTATATCGAGTGAACTTACAGAATCTGCTATAATTCAGCTTGATGAATATTTTTCTAATAAGCGAAGAGAGTTTGAGCTCCCGCTCTTTCCTGCACCATCACACTTTCAAACTAAAGTGCGCAATGCTCTTCTTTGTGTCCCATATGGACAAACTCGGAGCTATAAAGATATTGCCTTTAGCATAGGATTACCAAATTGCGCACGCGCTGTTGGTCGAGCAAATCATCTAAATCCCATAGCTATCGTTGTTCCCTGTCATCGCATTATAGGACATAATCAAAAGCTTGTAGGTTATGCTTATGGTCTTGATACTAAACTTAAACTTTTGGAATTAGAGCGAAATCTGTCAAATTGAATTTTATAAAGATAATGGGCTTTCTTTACTTCCTTAGACTAAGCCTAATAAACACTACTAAAGGAACTCTGTGTAGCGATAGAGTTATTTACATAAAGTGTGATAATTCTAGGAGATAATATGGACATGAAAAGATATGATAGAATAACGCCTCCTGGCACCAAGGATTACGTTTTTGACGAATGTGAATGTTTACGTTCCGTTTGTGAAAAGCTGCGAGGTCTGTTTACCGAGCACGATTATTTAGAGGTGCGCACTCCTACGATCGAGTTCTTTGATACATTTTCGAACGGAGTTGGCAAAATATCACAAGATGAGCTATACACACTAACAGATAGTAGTGGGCGATTACTTGTCTTACGCCCAGACTCCACAAAACCAATTGCTAGGCTGTGCGCTTCAAGATTAAATAAGCGGTCTCTGCCACTGCGTATCTGGTATAACCAGCCTGTGTTTCGACGAAACATACAACTGTGCAAGAAGTCCGATGAAAATTTGCAAAGCGGTGTTGAGCTTATAGGTTCAAAAAGCATAAAGGCCGATATTGAAATGCTCTTGCTAGCGGTTGAAAGCATGAACACCTTATTCGGTCGTAATTTCCTTATTGAAATAGGGCACATGGGACTTATTCGCTCCCTGTTAAGTAACATCAGCGACCCCATCCTTTCAATGAAGACACGCATTGCCATAGCATCAAAAAATTATCCAGAGCTACTCAGTTTGTCTGATTGTGTAGGCGAGGCAGGACGTGCTTTACGAGAAATCCCAAAATCGTTTGGTTCCCCCGATATTTTAGATCTTGCAAAAAATTTATTCTCGAAATGCGAAGAGCAAAAAGCTTTAGATGAGTTGAAACTTTTATGCCAGATTGTTAAAGATCATGGATATGGAGAAAATATTATCGTCGATCTTGCAGTTGTCAATGACTACGAATATTATACGGGTGTTGTTTTCCGTGGATACATAAGAGACGAAGGTATGGCACTTTTGTCTGGTGGACGTTACGATACTCTCTATTCTGATTATGGGATTGACATGCCTGCTGTAGGCTTTGCCGTAGGTGTCAATGATGTAGCTAGAATCATGTCAGCAAAAGCCGAGAAACCAAATTGCACTGATAAAATTTTGATGATCTATTCAAGTGCAAATAAAATGCCGCAAGCATTATCGGAAGCGAAGAAATATAAATTAAAAGGATATAAAACACAAATATCTCTAGACGATAACGACTGTGATGCCATCGCTAATGCAAAAAAAAGCGGTGCTGAACTAATTATAATCAAAGATTGAGGGAAGTGATAATGTTAAACATAGCACTTACAAAAGGTCGATTGGAAGAGTCGACAATAAAATTGCTCCAAAGAGCTGGCATAAACTGCGCACCATTGATAAACAAAGGAAGAAAGCTCGTTGTTAACCTTGATGATGCTTATAATGTCGTTTTTGCCAAGGCAAATGATGTTGTTACATATGTCGAATACGGCGTTGCTGATGTGGGCGTTGTAGGAAAAGACACTCTTATGGAAATGAGTAGACCCGTTTATGAAATATTAGACTTAAAGTTTGGAGCTTGCCGTTTTTCAGTTGCTGCACCTAGTGGCACAGATATTTATTCTCTAGATAAGGTTATAACTATAGCAACTAAGTACCCAGCCGTGACAAGAAACTTTTTTGAAAGCAGGAATATGGATGTTGATATTGTCAAAATCGAGGGTTCCGTTGAACTTGCTCCAATATTAAAGCTTGCTGATGCAATAGTAGACCTAGTCGAAACTGGCAAGACTTTAAAGGAAAACAATTTGGAAATAATTGATAACATTGCCTCAATTTCAGCTCGTCTAATAGTCAATCCCGCTACACTAAAGACTAAAAAGCAAGAAATAGAAAAACTAGTCTCAATTTTTGTTGATTAATTACCTTTCTTTCTTTCACACTTTGTTGTATCACTTTACTTAATATTATTAGTTAAAAACTACCTTTTATTTTATCATTATTATTAAAAATTCAATTTTTGGAGATCGTTTATGAACATGAAAAACCAGACATCTTGTACGGATGATGAGCCGTATTTAAAAATAATAAAAACTGATGGTTTTGTTGAAAGTGATTATTTAAGCAACCTTCAAAAAAGAATATGCCAAAATGACAAGCGCATTGAAAGCGAGGTGCGATCTATTCTAGATAACATTAAAGACTTTGGAGACAGTGCTCTACTTGAGTATAACAAAAAATTTGACGGCGTAGACAATATTCAACGATTAACGCAGGAGGATTTCAAAAAGGCATACGACAATACACCTAATGACCTAAAGCGTGCACTAAATGGTGCTTTTAAAAGAATAAAGTCATTTCACAAAAAGCAGCTTGAGAAAGGGTACAGTATTAAAACTAATTCATATGAATTAGGACAGATAGTCCGTGGGCTCAGTCGTGTTGGTATATATATCCCAGGCGGTACTGCTTCTTATCCATCTACTGTTCTTATGAACGCTATCCCCGCAAAACTTGCAGGAGTAGAACAAATAGTTATCTTTACGCCCTCTCAAAAAAATGGAATTTTGAACAATGACATACTTGCCGCAGCCTATGTTGCTGGCGTGGATGAGCTCATAGGCGTCGGCGGGGCGCATGGAATTGCAGCGGCCGCATACGGCACTCAAACTATTCCTAAGGTCGATAAAATTGTAGGACCTGGCAATATCTATGTGGCAACCGCTAAACGATTAGTTTATGGTGTTTGTGATATTGATATGATTGCTGGCCCATCAGAAATAGTTATCATAGCAGATGAATTTTCCAATCCTGAATACATAGCAGCCGACCTTATATCACAAGCTGAGCATGATGTTTTAGCGTCTGCTATATTACTCACATCATCACTTAGTGTTGCAGAAAAAACTGTTGAATGCATCTCAAAACAGACACAATTCTTATCACGAAAAACAATTATTAAAAATTCATTATCCTCATTTGGTTGCGCAATCGTTTGCAAATCGCTTGACGAAGCAACATTCATTGCTAACGAAATTGCGCCAGAACATCTTGAAATCCTCACTGAAAATCCTAATATTTTGCTTGGCACTATTAAAAACGCTGGATCCGTTTTCCTTGGCGAATATTCACCTGAGCCTTTAGGTGATTACTATGCAGGGGCTAACCATGTTTTACCAACAAGTGGCACTGCGCGCTTTTTTTCGCCATTATCGGTTTCGAGTTTTGTGAAGAAAATGCAATTTGTTAATTACAATAAGCGAGCACTCGAGGAGGTTAAAGATGATATCATATGTATTGCTAAAAGGGAAGGTTTTGACGGGCATGCGAACTCTATAAGTGTGCGCTTTACGAATTAGTCAATTGATTAATATTTAAACAACATTTTTATTAGTTTTACTAAGTGCAAATTTTATTTAAATTCCGAGATTGAGAGTTAAAAATGAATAATTATAAATTAGAAAAACGACTATTAGAGCTAGTGCCATATGAACCAACACTAGGCAATTTCCGAATACGTCTAGATGCAAACGAATTGTACACAGCCCCTCAATTTAATGCTAATGAGCTACAAAACTTACTATCTTCGCTACAATTGAACCGTTATCCAGATCCTACTTGTAGGGAATTAAATTTAGCGTTTGCCAAACGCCATGCTATAGACCCTGCGCTTGTGATGTCGGGGAACGGATCAGATGAGCTGATAGCCTTAATAATTGAATTATTCCTCTCTGATAACATGTCTATATTAAGTCTGCAACCAGATTTTTCGATGTATGGATTCTATGCTTATCTTAGACGTGCTAGAAACATTAGCTTTAATAAGGATCAAAATTTTAATATTGATATAGATGCTCTAATTCAAACAATTAAAAATGAGAAGCCTAAAATTGTCATCTTTTCAAATCCTTGCAATCCTACTGGGAAGGTAATCTTAGCAGGCGATGTTTTAAATATTGTAAAAAATTCTGGTTGCATAGTTGTTGTAGACGAAGCTTATATGGATTTTTCTAATCAATCCATCATAAGAGAGGTATCCTCCTATCCAAACTTAATAGTACTTAAGACTCTAAGCAAGGCATATGGTGCGGCGGCATTACGTCTAGGCTTTGCTGTAGCTAATGCAGATATCACACGTCTTTTGAGTGCGGCAAAATCTCCATTTAATATAAATGCAATAAGTCAGGCACTTGGAAGAGAAATATTAAATAACGGTGTCATAACTGATCAAAGAATAAGAGAGGTATTAAATTTAAAGACTAGTCTTTTCGATGAGCTTTCTCAACTGAAAACAGTTTTCGGACAGTCGTTTGAGCCCATTCCTTCGGTTACAAACTTTATTTACGTTAAAACTGATGTTGCTAGTCAAATCTACGATAAATTGAAAGATGATGGCATAATTATAAGAAGATTACCTCAAAATGCTATAAGAATTACCGTAGGTAGCGAATATGAAAATAACGAGCTTTTAAATACTCTCAGATCAATTTCATAATTAGAGAATTGAGTCCGATTCCGTAAATTTCTTATTTTGACAAATCTTTGTCTTGTGACATCATCTCTACACTAGTTTACTATCGAAACTTGTTTTTATCTTCTCAATAATTCTCTTTTCTAATCTACTTATGTAGGATTGAGATATGCTCATCATGTCTGCAATTTCCTTTTGTGTTTTTTCTTCTACTCCGTATAAGCCATACCGCATGAACACTATCATCTGGTCACGCTCTTCTAAACTTGCTAAGACTTCTCTTAACATCCCCTTTTCGTCCTTTGATTCAAATTCCTTAAATATTTGTTCACCATCTGTTCCTAACACATCACTAAGCAATAGTTTGTTCCCATCCGTGTCGGTGGTCAGTGGCTCATCAATACTCATCTCAAATCGTGTTCTCAGCATTTTGCGTAAAAACATTAATATTTCGTTTTCAATACACCTGCTTGCATAGGTTGCTAATTTAATTTTTTTGTCTGAATTGTATGACTTTACTGCCTTAATTAAACCCAATGTCCCCACAGATATCAATTCTTCAATGTCCATGCCAGTATTGTCAAATCGCTTAGCAATGTATACAACCAAACGTAAATTGTGTTCTACTAGATTATTTCGCGCATCGATGTTGCCAGCTTCGTTTAGTAATATTAGCTCTGCTTCCTCTTCAGCTTCTAGTGGTTTTGGCAATGCAACCATATAATCGATATCATTGCTAATTCTTGCTTTAAATAAACCTGAAATATATATAAAAATGTCTTTTATTTTTGTAAATAGATTCAAATCCGTCTCTCCTAACAATAGTATTTTAAAATACTGAGTACTATAGCATATCAGAGTGCAAAATTATGTCACAATTTTTTTGTTTTAACCTGTCTGATATAGCACCGTGACCACTAAACACTTTATGCGAATCATCGCTTAAATATACCTTAAATTCTAGTTCAATGAGCTCTAAGAGTTTAATGCCAGCAATGGTGTTAACTGCTATTTCTCCACATTTTTTTAATCCTAGAATATCTACAATTTGCTTACAAATTATTACCACAGGATTTCCCTTTGAGTCATACAATTTGTTCCCACTGTCATAGTAACCTACACAATCTAAAACACCGCTTTCTAGTATTATTTCAACACGGAAATGAAAGCGTTTTTCATTTGTTTTTCTAAGCACCACCTTTAAAAAGGATCTAATTGAGCTAAATGCAATTATAGCACCACCAGCTACTGTAAGAGATAGAAAGGATTCATTATTTGAAAACATAACGTTTAAACTATAAATTGCCCCTACAAATACAAGAGTTATGACGAAGAACACAGTAAAAGTGGAAGCATACTCAAAAAAGTTTTTGTATGTGCTTTTTAAAGTCAATATGACAAGAAAAATTGTAAGTATCTTTGCAATTATATTGATAGTACTAAAATCATCAAAAATTATTGCTACAGTTGCACTCATCAAATTTGTAGTCAATAGCTTTAAAAGAGACACTTCTTCCTTAAGAATAACAAGTGTGAGATAACTAATCAAATAGAATAGTACAAAGCTAGTGAGAAATAATATTTCGACGTTTTCCGACATTAAAATAAAAAAGCAAGTCCACTGGACTTGCAAAAAAGTGTCTTAATTAAAGTTATAATAATTTTACCTTCTTCCATCTCTGATCTTCCGAAGAAATTCGGGTAAGTCGCTATCATTATCGATGGGAACTTCAGTTCTTGGCTGTGTAATTTGCTCTGTAGGAACTCTCAATTGTGGCATTGGAATGCTTTGTATTGGTGGTGCTAGTGGGGCAACTCGCTCTTGGTGAACTGCTTGAACTGGAGGTGTTTGTGTTCCTATCGGCTCTCCATACCAAGTGTTCATGCGTTCTTTGTTCTGATGTTGTGCTTCCTCTGTGAATGGTCTGCTAATAAAGCGAGGGCTTTCAGATTTTAACCCAAATCCTGTTGCTATTATTGTTGCCGTTACATCCTTGTCTAAGCTTTTATCAATGCCAACACCCCAGATTATATTTGCAGAATCGTCAACAACTTCTTTTACAAGATCAATGGCATTATGCATTTCATCTAACGCAAGAGATTCATCCCCTGCAATATAGACAATTATTCCCGTTGCTCCTTGAATACTAGAGTCTAATAATGGATTTTGTACTGCTTGTCGCACAGCATCAAATGTGCGCGTTTCGCCTGAAGCACGTCCAATTCCAATATGTGCGTTTCCCTTATTTTTCATAATTGTTCTGATATCAGCAAAGTCAAGATTAATAAGCGCAGGTGTAGATATTATATCGGATATTCCTTGAATTCCCTGTCTCAATATATCATCTGCTATTTGAAAGGCTCTTATAAGGGATGTATGCTCACCCACGAAAGAATTAACTTTCTCGTTTGGAACTACAAGCAATGTATCTACAGACTCGCGCAACCGATCTATTCCTCTAACCGCATTCTCCATGCGTTTTTTCCCTTCAAAATTAAGTGGCTTTGTTACCACAGCTATTGTCAGGATTCCCATTTCTTTTGCTATATCAGCAATTATTGGAGTAGCACCTGTTCCAGTTCCACCACCCATGCCAGCTGTAATAAATAGCAAATTTGCATCTTTTATGCTTTCCTTTATATCCTCTGCACTTTCCTCTGCTGCTCGTTTTCCTATTTCAGGATCGGCACCAGCACCTAACCCTTGCGTTAGCGTTGCGCCTAACTGGATTTTAATCGATGCAAGTGACATGTTTAATGCCTGCATGTCGGTGTTTGCTGCGATAAATGTTGCATTTTTAATGTCAGCATGAATCATCCTATTCACAGCGTTATTCCCACCACCACCAACGCCAATTACTTTAATATTTGCTACTCCTACAGGCATTACTTTTTCCTCCCAAAAATTTTCTTTAGAAAAGGTTTTTTGATTTCTATTTGTTGCTGTTGTTCTATAATCAAACTGGCAACACCAGACAAAGAAAGTTTATCAAAATGCATCAAAGCTGGTCGTACAACTGATACCTGTCTCCCAATCTCATGTGCTATAAACTCTTTTGCACCTGGTAATTCAGCTAAATTTGAGCCAGTAAGCAATACGTTGACAGTACGTGGAATGTTAATCTCAGTTTGTTTGATGGCTCTATTTATCGTCCGAGTTATTAGCTCAATTGTGCCAGATGCGATCTCGTTGACTGTACGTATATCATAGTCGTATGCTCTACTTCCTACCGTGATCGAATATGTATTATCGTTAAAGTTAGCAATATAGAGATTTATTTTTGGGATAAGTGCTTTTCCATGCTCAAAAGGTATTTCCATACCCTCAGAAATATAGGCTGCCATGTAACCCAACCCTAATGAAAATGATGTCATATATAATATTCCATCCCCATTAGCATACGCAAGTGTGGTTGATAAATACCCTATATCGAGAAACAACGTGCCTGTCTCATCTCGCAATTTAGATGGTATAATATGTAGCACCTCTGCAAGAATAGTAGATGTAAATTCGAATTTTACACCCAGTCTTTTTGCAATAGACTTAAAAAAATACAGAAATGAGCATTCACAGAGAATATATGATATGTAGCCAGAAATACGAGATGAATGCACACCTACTGGTGTTATAGTCTGCTTCCCACTATCTAATGTGAATTTAATAGGTGCTGCGTTTATTGTATTATAGTCGCTTCTATTATCGTAGGTGTTTCCTGCAATAAGGATGTCAACCACGTCAGCATCCGTGACAGCACGTAATGAATCAAATTTTTTGGTAACCTCTTTACAAACCACTGTCGTAAATTCACCAGGAACACCAACTAAAATCGATTCAGGCAGTACGGGTACTCCACACTCATTTATGAGATCAAGTATGGAAAAATAGATTTCTTCTTTTTTAAAAAACTCGCCGTTTGCGAATCCTTCATAGTGTCTAGCCCCTTTAAAGAGAATATTATTGGTATATTTATTGTTTTGTACAATTAGAGTTATTGTATCGGATCCTATTTCTAAAACTGCTAATCGTTTTGTTTTCATGAAATCTCCAGGGAAATACTCTACACTTTCTCTCGTTTATACACTTGAGTATATATTTTTCACAGTCAAATGTCAAGACTTTAACTGTTTTCAACTAAACTGACGCATTTTAAAGGTTACTGTTTGGAGTGTGTATTAATTTGTGTAAATTTGAGAGGATGAGAGAGAATCGTATCATGATCTCTCAGTCGCAGTAATGCATACAGTCCGTAAAACGCATGTGTAAATAAGAAAAACAGAATTGTTTATACTATTTTAGCAAATGAATCGCACTTTAAAATTCATAAATTGGGAGTGTGTATTAATTTGTGTAAATAGGGGAGGAGGAGGGGCAGTCTGAAGTCGATGTTCAGTTCAATTTCGATTGTATCAGTTGCCACTAGGTAGTTTATGTTTATACTCCATTTCCCTTAGGTTTAATATCTCCCGATATCTGTTTTCAAATGATTCAATTGTCATTTGGAAAATTGTTTACGTTTGTGTCTTTTTTCATATGGGGTGTGAACAGTAAC
>JAITQU010000242.1 GCA_031288735.1 Christensenellaceae bacterium | reverse complement strand
GTTACTGTTCACACCTCAACGAAATTAATTGTTAATGTTGATAAATTCAAGACGCATTTCTTAAATTGCTATCTAAAAGAACTTTTTCTGCATTTGAAACGCTTATTACTGTGTCTTTTCAGTTAAAATGCTGACCTTTTCCCAAATATCATGCTAAGGGGATGGACAGTGACCATGTTTTTTCATATAGGGTGTGAACAGTAACATTAATTGTAGAATGTAAAATGAATTGTCGCAGAAAATTGAAAATTTTCAGACCGTCAAAGAACATAAATTTCCCTCGTATATCTCATAAGAATTGCAACCTTTGTGTATTTACGAGACTACAAAAATACTGTTGAAAAAAAGAAAATTTTAAATTAAAGACTCCTTAGAGAAGTGGTAAGATCGACTTTGACAGTTTAAAGTGCTACCGTCTAAGAAAAAAATTACAATATTTAGTGTCTTTTGTAATTTTAAAATTTTTTTGATGCTTTGTCTACCTTTACTTTGCTTTTTTCTTCTACTTAATTTTGTCATTTCTTTTAAGTGCTTTTTTTAGTTTAGTTTCATTTTTAATAGTTCTTAATTCTTTATAGGTTATAATTTCGAAGTCGGTTCGAAATCCCAATTGCTCATGCAGCTGATCTGTCAATTTTGTTGTATCATATGCTGGTACATATCCCGCATACTTAACTTTTGTAAACATCATGCTCCGTAATGTTTTAATGATTTCACTGCAGGGAAATTCATTGTTTAGCTTTCGCTCTAGTATTATAGATATAATTAGTGCTACAAAGCATGTAGTAAAGTGCGCATGCATCCTATTATCTCTGTTTAGAAGAGCTGGTTGCGATTTCAATTCGCTTTTCATTGTTCTAAATGATTCCTCAATTTTTGAGCGTTGACTGCTTATTTTTATAATCTCTTCCGCCTTTCCATCTAGGTTTGTGTAAACCGCATAAAATTCGTCAAATTTTTCTTCTTTGGTTGTTAATGTCCTGTCAAGAAAATAATCGATTACCTCTTCTTTTTCTTTCGTCGATTTTATTATGGCTACAAATTTTTTACGGACGTTCTGCTTGATCTTGAAACGCTTTGGCATAATTTTAATTAGCATTCCCGTACCTTTAATTTGCTCCTGTCTAATATGCCGCTGATAGGTTTGTGTCTTGATAGAAAAGGCAACAATCAATCTTTTTTCTAATCCATTTTCGTTTATCCATCTTTCTTTGTAAAATATGCTTTTTTTGTGTGCATCTACATCAATTGCACTTATATCATAGAATTTGTCGCTCCCACAGATGCGCCAGTGCTTTGAGTCTAATGCCCATTGCATCAAGTGATCTTTTAACTGTTTAATTGACTGTGTAGTGACAAATGCACTATCTACATAACCATTAAACATTCCATCTACAATTGATGCACGCGTAGCATCTGTGCACACTATAAATTTTGAAGACTTAAAGTCATTTAAAATCTGTTTTTCAAGTGGTTTTAATGACGTTTTCTCATTTGTATTTTCAGGATTTATGGAAAATGCAAGCGGCAGTCCATCTCCATCAATAAATAGACCAATCTGTGAAATTGAATTTATTCCATGCTCTCTAGATATATAATGCTTTTTTAGACCGCTTGTGTTGTCTATTTCAAAAAATAAATTTGCAAGGTCATAGTACAAAATATTTGTGCTATGATTACTATATTTTAAGCTATTTTTGTAGATGCACTCTTGTAAGTAGTCAGTCACATTTCCTATCACATCAAGTGCTCGATAAATGTCTTGCAATTCGAAATTAGGGGGTTCTAAAAATTTAGCTAACAATTTAGGGGTTGACAATTTCGATGATGGATATATTATTCTTGAATACAAAAGTTTTGAAAAAACATTGTCTAAGTCAAATTTTAATGAATGCTTTTTTGATATATTTTTAGAAATCAGATCTAATCCCAATTCGTGGTATATTTTTTGTAAGAATAAATAACCACCATTAAATTGTCTTTGATCACTACTAACCACTGTATTTGGGGAAAGAGCAATGGTAACTTTTTCAGATTCCTCTTTTTTTAACTGATTTAGAGTGTCAATATAGTTGTTTGCCCACTCATAAGGGTCTTGGCCGTTTAGTTTTTTTCTTAAGTCTTCTTCTGTGCCGAGCTTTTCTACAACTCTTGAGCTGTTAAATCCATTGTCATAAATGGATTCAATGACATATAAGGAGGCTGAATTTTTTGATCTACTAATTTTTAAGCGCATTTTTTAACCCCTCCATGTTGTTTGTATTACTTAAAAAATTGTTGCACAATTTTTTCTTATGTTAAATTATCTCTTTAAATATTAGTAAATTCATAAAAACCTTATTGGTGCTTTGCGAGAAAACAAAATTCTAAAAAGCATTGAATTTTCTAACTCTCAAGCTAGGAAATATTTTGAATTGTCATCTCACCACATTATAGCATAATAAAGGGCGTAACTATCACAACTAAATCATGCGAAAACTAAAAGTTATAAAAAATGAAATAGAGAAATAAAAGCAAGAAGAAAAAAAAGCGAGATTATATAAAACTATTGAAAAAACAAGGAAAATTTAATTTAAAATGGTTAAAAGAGTTTACTATAAATTAAATTGTTTATGGATGCCTTGCATATATTTTAATATGGAAAATATTACAGGCGTAAGATTATTTAAGACAGTTGCTGTAGTTACGATTTTTTCGATAGTTACAAGAAGTTTAGCGTTTATCTTTAAGATTTATTTATCTAGAGTGCTCGGGGCGGAAGCTATGGGTCTTTACCAGATGAGCCTATCATTGTTTTATCTATTTGTTGCTTTATCGTCAAGCGGGTTAGTTACAGTATTGTCACGTCGAGTTGCGGAAACTAAAGCGTTAGATCCAAAGAACACAGGGTATGCACTACTCAGCTCATCACTCGTAATAGGATTGGTGTTAACTATTATAATTGTAATAATTCTGCTACTATGTAGGCCATATATTAGCATTTTTTTCCCAGATCAGCGTGCTGTGCCTATCTTTATGATTATGTTACCTGCGTTAATTACAACATGCATTTACGGGCTTATTCGAAGTTGGTTTTGGGGGAACAAGGATTTTACTGCTTTTAGCATTACTGAATTGCTTGAGGAGGTACTACGCATTGGTTTTTCAGTACTGTTTGTTTCTGGTATAGTGTGTGGAATATATGGAGAAAACGGTATAGCATTAGCATTTAGTGCTGCTGACTTTGGTGTAGCATTAATACTTACAGCATTGTTTTTTTTAAAGGGCGGAAGACTAAAAAAGCCGCTTGATTTTAAACCGCTAATTAAGCCAGCAGCAACGCTTTCAACGATGCGAGCATTTGCTAGCATTATAGGCACTATATTTACGATTATGCTACCTCTAAGACTCGTAGCTGGTGGGTTTTCGATATCAGATGCGACCGCAAGCTATGGGCGCATCGCAGGAATGGCAAATCCGTTGTTGTTTGCGCCAAATGCTATAATAAGCTCACTTGCATTGGTTTTAATCCCAGAAATGAGTGCAAGTGGAATAAAACGAGATAATGCTTCTGTCAATAGGCATATTGATGCAGGAATTAGCTTTGCTATAATAGTATCGGGGGTCTTTCTAGTCGTTTTTGCTTCATTTGGAGAGGAGCTTACACTGCTACTTTTCAACGACTCTGAGTCTGGGGAATATTTGCGAGTTGCAGCCTGGTTATTACTAATTATGCCAATACACCAAATAAGCTCCTCAGCACTCAACAGCATAGGCATGGAGAAGGAATCGTTTATTTCATATTTAATTAGTGCTTCTGCAATGTTAATAATTATCTATTTTCTGACACCTATAATTGGTATATATGCTGCCGTAATAGCAAATTTTGTAACACTAATACTTTGCACAATCGGGAATTTGTTTTTTCTCAATAAGAGACTTGCGTTGTCATTTAGATTTATTAAACCACTAGCATTTATAGCTGGATTTTCGTTTCCTTGCATTTTACTTGGTAAAAACATACATTCACTTTTACAAAGCATCTCTGGAATTTTTGCTTTGCTTGCTGGAATTTCTTCTGTAGCAATTCTATATTGTGTGCTACTGTCTGTAACTGAGCTTATTAACGTAAAAGGGTTTTTGAGATTACGATATAAATCTTAGCAATTCATCTAGCAGTCTTAGAAAATTTTTAAGTGAATAGAAATTAAACTTTTTACATAGAAGACGATTAAGAACTTTTATGATTTCTAGATAGTGGTTAAATTTTGTATTTCACATGTAGCTGGCCTTTTAACCTTATGTGTGAAAAGTCTCCCGCCTCTATAGGCGGTGAGATGAAGGCACCCCTTGTTCGACCGTCCTGTATTGACACTTTGAGAATTTGTGATATAATCAGTGCAAATAAGGGAGGCCTGATTTTCGAGAGGACTTGGATAGCAATAATCATTCGTCGAAGGGCTTCGATTACTCACCTCATAGCGCATTATATCGCCCGTGGGACGCACGGTGATAGCTTGGTAAAACATCCTGCCGTAAGGGGAGTTCCCAAGAAGCACCCGACTCAATCGCTGTGGCGTTAGGCGGCTGGAGTACGTCACTATGTCAGCCCATTGGAGTAGTGCAAAAATGATGTGGTTTGGCTTTTTAATTAGGTAAAATGCACACAAACGAGAGAGAATGAAGAGTTCAAAGTGTGTATGTAAAAAAATATCTAGTGACAGACTGTAATAAATGTTATATAATGAAAACATGGCATTGACTTTAAAAAACGTTTACAAAATATACAATAACGGTACCACAGTAGAGGCACTATCTGATGTGAATATTGAATTCCCAGATAAGGGAATTGTTTTTATTTTAGGCAAATCTGGATCTGGCAAATCCACGTTGCTCAATGTAATTGCAGGAATGGATTTAGCTACCTCTGGCGAGGTTTACTTTGACGGAATGCTTGTAGGTGACAAAAATAGCTCTGATGGATATCGAAATAATACTACGGGGTTCGTATTTCAAGAATTCAACCTAAATAAAAGTCTAAACGTATTTCAAAATGTTTTATTTTCAGAGCGAATAAAAAACAACAAACTTGATTTTGAAAAGGCAGAACGTGTATTAACGGCGGTAGGTCTTCTGGGAAAAGGAAAAAAGAAGATCAATCAGCTATCTGGTGGAGAGCAACAGAGAACCGCGATTGCTAGAGTGTTAATAAAAGAACCACGTATAATATTTGCCGATGAACCAACTGGAAAGCTTGATGAGGTAAACGGCACAGCTATCTTTAAAATACTAAAAAAAATATCAGAGGACACCTTAGTGATTGTCGTGTCACACGATAGACCATCTGCAGAAAGGTATGCCGACAGAATCATTGAACTCTCGGATGGGAAGGTTGTATCAGATACTACTAGAAATGATAGATACCATGAGGATACGGCAGTAATAGAAAACGTTGTGCAAATAGTAGCTGGAAAGGAACTTAGCGATGAGGATATTGATATTATTAATTCAAATATCGATAAACCAGTTAGGATATCCTATGAGAAAAAATTTTGCGCGATTGAAAAAGCAGATGAAAATATCAGTAGCATAGAAAATACCAATACGATCTTTGTTAACACACATCGTATGCGGGGTAAGAATATATTATTTTTTACCCTTAGTAATTTGATTAATAATAAATTTAAAACGATTATTGCAGTTTTAATTAGCTCTATTCTATTTGCTGTATTAGGATTATGTATAATAATCACAACCTACAATGAGCACCAGGCAAGTGCTAGGACATATATAAAAAACGATGACAATGAATTAGTTATTTTCAAGAAGGATACTAGCTCAAGGCGAATGAGCCTAAAGGGAGTTGCGATTAGTGATGATATTGCAAATTATTTTAAAGCTCGATATGGAGATGGGTATCTAGATATATTTGCACTCAATGGCTTTAATATGCCAGACTACTTGCAAGGTTTCACTACAGAATATTCTATTGATTTTAGCATTAATGGGGTCTTCGAAATAAAGGAAGCAGAACTCGAGACTTTAGGCTATTCTTTAATGGATTTTAAAAACGTTAAGAATGTATTTTATGAGCTAAAATATGACGATGAAGAAATGATTGAAGGGATACGAAAGGCACTAAATTTGCCACGTCCATCAGAGATAGAATTGCCTCAGGGTATAGCAGAGGATCCAGTTCTAGGGAGAATCGAGGGAATCGAAGATGCAAAAACGCTTTATGATCTAATGATACTCTTAGAGGAGGTCGATAGCACAGAGATACCATTTGATGCAAATGAAATTCCAGAATTGAGCGAGATACCGGGCTTTGAGGATATTGAGACGTGGGAAGAGCTATATAACATTTTATATAACTCTAGAAATGCACTTAACACCAAAATTCCAGATGAATTTTGGCAAACCCCAGCAGGTACAGCCCTCATACTGTTTGCCCCACAGCTAAGAGATGCTACAATTAGAGATTTAGTATTTCTTGATCCACCCCAACAAATAAAAGACATACCCGTTGGCAATCTAACCACTATAGCAGGGTTTTCTAATTTACCTGGCATCGAAAATGTAGAAACATTAGGTGAATTATTAGATCTTATTCGTACAATGGATCGAATTTTAGATATGTCGGTAGAGGATATTGCAAAGCGAGCTGAATTTTCCCAACTAGATGGAATCGACGAGGTTGAAACTATAGATGATCTGATAAGGTTATTAGAAGAAAGAGATGATTTTGAAATACCAGAGACGTCACCTATAGTGGGAGCTATCCCACAGCTTAAAGATGTTCCAGGGATTGATGAGGTTAAAACACTTGATGAATTACTAGATCTACTGTGGTCTTTAGAACGATTAGAAGAATTGTCAATTGATGAGCTCAAAGACTTGCCCGCTGTTAAAGAGATCCCTGGCATTGAGGATGTTGAGACGCGAGAGGATTTGATTGTATTACTAATGGATAATGAACAAATTTCTACAACGGAGATAGAGGAAATAGAAAAACTAAGAGAAATTAGAGAGGCGTTAGGTTTAAACGATCCAAAATCCTTTTCAAAAGCACTTACTTATTGTCAAAACAGTAACGATACAATCTCATTTCTTAGTCGATTTCCTCTTACAGGAAGACCCGTTGTAGTAGAAGGAACAGAGAAAGCGTTCAATGAGGTTGTAATAACTGACTTTTTAGCATATATTATAATGGCACAATTTGCAAACTCGGCTAGGCAATATCTTGACATAAAAATACCAACTGAAGAAAAGGAATTAAAGGAATTTTTAAACAGTGGCTTTGAGGCTACGCTTGTCGAATATTTCAATGCGGTCATTGCTGATTCTAATCTAAGTTCCATGCGTGTGGTTGGCATACTAGAAACAGGATACAAAGAAAAATATTTTAATTTCCTTACAAAACTTGATTCTATAGAAGCATATTCGGATCTTGAAACCATGATGTTTACATATACTGTAGCAAATTTTCTCTTGAGACTCTATTCAGGGAGTGGCTTTGCTAAGAGTTGTTATGCGCATAGTCTTGTCACAAGTGAAATACATTTTATTGATGACACAAGTAGCATTTATAAATATTACAGAGATGGACAAAAAATATTATATTCTAAGGATTATGCTCAAAGTGAAAATTTATCTGACAACGAAATCATTGTTACAGAAAATCAATTTGTTCGCTTGTTTGGACAGTTTTTTAATGAAGAAGAGGAAGCAAGAATAATCGAAAGCGATAGGGAAAGCGACTTTAATGGGATGGATTTTTCAAGGTATCGAGTTGTTGGTGTGATACGTGGGCAGGGTGAAGAATTTGAGAAAAGTTTTGGTGTTGTTCTACCACAGAGCGATTTTGATAGGCTCGTAGAGGAAGTATCGTTTAGAATAGCTATTCGAATTACACCTAACATGCAAGATGCTCTAAGCATATTTGAATACATGGGTGAAAATTCCCTTTACTATGCGTCATTCTATTCTATAGTTACCGCATCGGCAACGCCTACAATCAACACAATGAAGACTATACTAATACCGCTAGCTATTTTTATTGGAATAGCTTCATTAATTGCGTTTTCAATGTTTCTTACAATGGCGGTGACAAAAAGACAGAAAGAAATAGGAATAATGAAATCGCTTGGGATGCGCACCTTGGATGTTTTTGCTGTATATGTCGCAGAGGGTGCGGTAACAGTAATTTCTGTTTTGTTGATATCGCTATCATTAACATATCTTTTTTTTAAAGAGGTAGATATCATTTTACGCGCAGGATTATCTCGTTTTATTTATTTTGAATTGCTAGAAAACATTGTATTGTTATATGTCACACCAATGCCATTTGTGTTGATTGGCGTTTCTATATTATTGATAGGTGTTGCGGCAATATTAATTCCAATCATTCGGATAGTAAGAATGACACCATCTGATGCCATTAGAAAGGAATGATGAATTTGGGAATAGTTGATTTTATTACTATGACTGTCTAAAGAGGAACCATGTTAATACTAGAAAGCATTGTAAAAACGTATAATAAAGGAAAAAAGAACGAGTTTAATGCGCTCAATAATGTAAGCTTAACATTTCCTAGTAAAGGCTTAGTATTTATTATTGGCAAGAGTGGATGTGGAAAAACGACGCTCCTAAATCTAATAGGCAAGCTTGACGAGCCCGACTCTGGTAGGATTGAAATAAACGGTAAGGATACATTCACTACAATTGAGGCAGATAGTTATAGAAATAAATATGTTGGTATCGTTTTTCAGGACTTTAACCTACTAGATGATTTCACTGTATCGGAAAATATTGCGTTATCTAGACACATTGACCACGCTGAAATATCCGTCGACGAAATAGTGCAATTACTTGCAAAAGTTGGGCTCAAAGATTTAGAAAATAGGCGCATACATGAGCTTTCTGGTGGTCAAAAGCAACGAGTTTCGATCGCAAGAACACTCGCAAAGAATCCCCAAATTATACTAGCCGATGAACCCACAGGTAATCTTGACAAGCAAAACGGGAATGTCATATTCGATATTCTAAGTCAATTAGCTCTAGAACGCCTTGTTGTAGTAATTTCACACGATGTTGAAAGTGCCGAACGATATGCTGATCGAATAATTAGATTGTCTGATGGTGTTGTAATATCTGATGTTGTGCCAAATCCAAATTATAAAGCTGAAATTGAAGAGAGAGAAAATAGCGTGTTTCTTCCTATCGGTCTCCATGCGACAGAGGAGAGCATTGATTATATTAATGCTAGACGATCGCAAAGAATTGAAAGGTGTATGGAACTCCCATATTTGCCTGTTAACGAAATATACACAGAAAGCAAAGGTTACGAGACGTCACAAAAGACCAAAATGCCAATGAAGGCATTGTGGAGATTGGCATTTTCTAAGATTAAGCATCACAAGGTGCGTTTTTTGATATCTGTTATTTTAATTATTCTAACCTTCACAGTTTTAGGAATTTCCTTGATATTATCTGACTATGATATAGGAACTGTAAGCTCCGACAACTTTGTCAAGTACAACGAGACGGGGATACTGATCTCAAAAGGCGAGGCAGTACCACCATTTGGATATGTAGATAGAGATTATTCAAGAGGGATGTATAACGATGAAAAGGAGCTATTACTTTCAACGGGATTAATAGATTATGCTGATAATTTGTATCTTTTAGACTACAATTATGCGACATTCAATTCTGTAGAAACAGGCTTGCCACTTTTATATTGTGACTTTAATGGATATTTTGAAACAGCGGAGGATAGACTTGCCGATTATGGCTTTAAAATGTTATATGGAGAATTTCCTAAAAGCGAGACTAAAGATGAAAACGGGTTATTGCATGTTGCAATAACAGATATGACCGCATTTATAATTGCAAAATACGGTGCTAAAACATTAGAAGATGAGGAACTTTATGGTATGCAGGCTGAAGAGCTTGTTGGCAAAACGCTGAAGCTTAACGGAGATTCATACTACATATCTGGAATAATTCTTACAGACTTTGATAATTATAAGGACGACTTTTTAAAGCACAATCAAAGTACTCTCTTATATAGAACAAAGATGAACTATTATTATGCATTGTACGTGGCTATTGGAGCTCACGAGAATTTCTATGAAGACAACATCGTGGTGGGCAGTATTCAATATCTGTCGGATGCTTATCTTTACAAAATACTACAAGAAACTGAAAATGCTACAAAGATAATATGGCAGAATGAAAAAAGCAGCATTGCACAAAGCGAGATAGTTGTATCCTCAACTTGGTTTGAAATTATGATGAACGAAAGATTTGATCCGTCTAAAACATATACGTTTGAGAATACCTTCCGTAACGCAAGAAACAAAATAGTACACACGGAAACTTTTAATATAGTAGGTGTTGTTTCTGACCTTAAAGACAGCAAACTCCTACCTTTAAAGACATACTTAATCCTCGAAGAGAGCAAGTTTAAAAAAATCGCAAATGAAAAGATCCAAGTACTGGTATCTTACCACGTCTCAATGCCAAAGTCTACAAAGAATCAAGCGGCACTAGTAAATTTTATGGATGAAAATATGCTGTTTCATATGAACGAGGTTTCAACTACCTTATATAGCATTTATAATGATCTTTCAGTGTATAAAACTGTTTTTCAGTATATAAGCATAATACTTACAATTGTTTGCATTATGTTTATAATTGATTTTATGTTCTCTAGTATTAAGGATAGACAATCTGAGATAGGAGTTTTGCGAGCAATGGGGGTACGTGGTGGAGATATTTCTATTATCTTCCTCTTACAAGCATTGGTCGTATTTATAATATGTGTCATCACTTGTGTTTCTTTCATGGTGGGAATGACTCATCTATTGAATGCAATACTACAACAAGGATTTTTAGCAAAATTGGGGACAGAGCTTGTTTATCAAATATCTCTTTTAAGGCTTTCTTATCGACCATTTCTATACATGTCATCACTTATGTGCGGAGTTTTGCTTTTGTCAATCGTGCTTCCGATAATTAAAATGGTAAAAATGAAACCGATAGAATGTATTCGCTCAAACTAGAGAATGATAAAAGCATGTCTAAAGTTTAAACATTAATAAAGATTACAAGAAAGTTTCAAAGCTTAAAAAAACGTAAGAGCTTAGGACCTGGTCAGAGGCCTTTCAATTTTTTATTTTCGAAGAGTCTATTCTACGTTGTCTTTCCTTTGTGTTCAGTAGTATTAATCTTAAAAATTGAATCAATGGCATTTCGACTTAATTTCATTTCTCTATGCATTGTTAAAATTCCAGTGTCCTTAAAAGGAGTATCTGTTAATGAGTGGTATACAGTTCCGATAGCATTAGCAGAATCTGCCGCTTGAATGATATCAGAGAAGCGTTTAATAAAATAATATTCATTGCTTACAGATCGATAGGATACCGAGCCACAATCAAATGCCGATAAAAGCTTTGGTTTGGATGCTATAGTCTGAGTCGTGGCAAAGGTTGGGTTACTTTTACGGAAAGCATGCTCCTGTCTTTCAGACTTGAAAAAACCATTTTCGTTTGCAAGAAGCAGTTGTAATACGTTTTCTGGCGTGGCATCGATTGACGTATACTCTATAGCATCAACACCATTGTAGACCAATCCCCCGCCAGATAAAATTAATCGAGCAGGGTCTGACGTTCTCGTAGTAGAGTACATTAGATTTGTTGCAGATTCATCTCCACAATATTTAAATAGTGGCTGTCTAAAAATGATTGAAGGACTATTAAAGCTGCTGTTTATTATTTCTGCCCATTCATTAACGATGTACTTGCGTTCGTTTCTATCTTCCATGCGAGAATCGTATGGAATTGAAGATTCAATGAGAATTAAGCCAAGCCTATCGGCAAAGCAACGAAGAGCTGGTTCCGCTACGCCTTGTACCATTAATGTATTAAAGCCAAGCGAAACGGCTACGGAAATATCTTGTCTAATTACTGCTAAGGATGGTGCAGTTTTGCCACTGTCCGTATATTGAGAAGGAAAATTTATACCACGTATTCGCAATTTTTTATCGCTTACAAGCAAATCACCACCAACAAAACGAACTGTGCGAAACGCAAAGTAAGTTTTAACGGCATCTACAATGATTCCCTCCTTATTCCTCAAGGATATCTCAAAATCATAAATTTTTGGATTGCCAACCTGCCACAATTCGATAGGTAATTTTAAAGGGATAGTCAATATGAAACGACGCTGTGCTACATATTTGAATGAACCGAGATCTATACCATTGAAATTAATGGTTACTAAAATATGACCGTCTATTTCGCCGAGAATCATACCATGTAGAAAAACAGATTTACCATCTGTGTGTATGCTAGTTCCAAGCCCCCAAAGTGTAGCTTCATCAGAAAATTCTAGCCAAACAGATTTCCACAAACCACAGATGCAGTTTTTGTTAATGCTACTGTGATTATTGATGGAGGTGCAATAATTGTTGATAATTAAGATGTTAGGGCCAACAATTGCTGAATTTGTAATGTCTATGCAAAATGGCGAGTTGCCACCAGTATGTAATCCAATATGCTGGCCATTTAGATATATGTCTGTATAAGTAGAGGAAGCAAGAAAATTGAGATGAATACGACCATTGATGTCGCGTGCTGAAAGATTGATTGTGCGTTTATACCAAACGCTATCTACATGGCAGGGAGTGTCGACACCAGACAGAAGAGTTCCTGGTGCAAAAGGTACTTCAATAGTCTTTGAGTATTTGCAGTCAAGATAATGCTCTTTAGAAAACGCAGGATCATGTATTTCAAAATCCCATTGCCCATTTAGTGGTGCCCATCGCTTTCTTATGAAACATGGCTGAGGATAATCGTGTCTTAGCATAAAATATAATTCTCATTGTATGTAAAGTGTTTTGTGTTATTTTTGGGAATGTTACCACTATTCAAATTGTAACAAAATTTATTAAAACAATTGGCAACCGCCGAAATAACCAATCAGATCTATTTATGAAACTCGGCAAATTTTTTTGATGATAATAAGTCTTCGATTCATTTAAATAACTACATTTTCTTCTTTAGCGCATTATTACAAATGAAAGACATTTTTAGAAGTATTCTACATCCTCTGCGTTTTGCTTATATGCTTGTTTGAGAGGGTGCTACACTAATGCTTAACCTTTAACCTTATGTGTGAAAAGTCTCCCGGCTCTATAGGCGGTGAGATGAAGGCACACCTTGTTCGACCGTCCTGTATTGACACTTCGGAGAATTGGTGATAGAATCGGTGCATATAAGGGAGTCCTGATTTTCGAGAGGACTTGGATAGTAATAATCATTCGGCTAGAAGGTCTTCGATTACTCACCTCATAGCGCATTACATCGAACCGTGGGACGCACGGGGATAGCGGGGTTAAACATCTTGCCGTGAGTTTGAGTTTCCAAGAAGTCCCCGACTCAAACGCCGTAGGCTTTAGTCGGCGGGAGTACGTCACTTAGAGTACAGAGCGCAAATACCACAAAAACAATTAAATTTAAGGTGATTAAATTGGGGTGTTATTGATTTTTTAAGCACACGCGGTTGTTTCTACTGAGTAATTTATAGCCTCATTGTTGCGATTTTTGTCTTTGGGAATTTGCCTTTGGTACTCGCACAAACTGCCGGCGCAGAGTTATAAGGGCAGTCACTACTCAATCACTTCACAGTGATCCTTGTGTTTTTAAATTTACAATAGCCTTTCTGCATACATAAATTCCATCTCGCAACACTTTGAAATCAATTTTTACGGCGGTCTTAACAGTTTCATTCATGCGAATTTTCTAAGCTTTTTAGCTCAATCATGCTTTTATTGTAACTGTTTACATAGTTATTTGCAAACATTTTAAGTGCATTTAGCTAGATAAGTAGGATCAAGGTTACTGTTCACACCCCATATGAAAACAACAACAAAATTAATTGAGAATTACGCTAAATCTAAAAT
>JAITQU010000176.1 GCA_031288735.1 Christensenellaceae bacterium | reverse complement strand
ATATCGTTTCAAATGCCGAAAATGCCCTTTAAAACAACAATTTTTAAAATTTATTTTAGATTTAGCGTAATTCTCAATTAATTTTGTTGTTGTTTTCATATAGGGTGTGAACAGTAACTGTAAAAAATCGAAGCATAAAAGGTTTGATAAAATACTTAATTGTATTTGATGATTTTGTTATAATTTAGACCACAATGCACTTTATTTAAACTTTCTTTGAAAACATAAGTGGTGGCAAACGAATATTACTAATGTGCGTTATTTAAAGTTCTAGCTCAGTCTGTCTAACTAAGAGAGTTATTATTTAGCATTAAAATTTTAGAAAAGGTGAGGCTTTCATTTTTTCCAAGTTGAAAAATAGAAAAATGCTTTTTAAAAATTTTATCGTTTTTCAAATTCCACTACAAGGTATCTGGAAAAGGATTTTCATTTTGTTAGTGTGCAAGCAATAACATTTTATTAATGCTGAGAAAATGCAAATACACTTGCTTGTTTTTTAATATCAAACTAAGTAAACAAGAAATTGTTTGTAGTTACAATTTAAAAAAATAAAAAACAGATTTATATTGTGAAATTTTAAGGAGAAGTTTTAAATGGAAAACGCTTTTGTGTGGGTATATATACTTGGAGGAGTTATTATTTCAATGATAATAATAATGTCTACCTATTTTCTAATTAAAGCCTTAAAGCGCGCAAAAGAGATAGGGATGTCATCTTCAACAATTAAAAACACGATAAAGTCTTCTATCGTCTTTTCAATAGCACCTAGCATTCCAATCGTGATTGGTGTTGGGATACTGATGAATTTTCTAGGCTTAGCGATCTCCTGGATTCGATTAAGTGTTGTTGGAGCCTTGCAATACGAAATTCTTGCAATGGATCAGATAGAGATTATAAATCAAGAATCACACGCAGCTGAGTTTATAGGAACAGCAGCTGTAATTATGACAATTAGCATACTCTCAGGATTGATTTTCAATATTTTTGCCTATAAGAAATTTCAAAAAAAGATTGTTTTGCTAGAGCAGAATAATAAAAAGCTCCTTGACACGATCACGGGTTCATTACTTGGTGGAATTGTAGCGGGGCTAGCATCACACACAATTATAGGTGCTTTCTTTACACAAGCGAAGCCTGTTTCGGAAGGTGGAAAGGTTGAAGAGGCAAACGGTTATATTACGCTACTAACTATGGTAGTAGCTATGGTAGTTATGGCAATTTGTGGAATACTTATTAAAAAACTCAAATGGAGCAAACTTGAAAATTATGCATTGCCTATAACCATACTCATTGCTATGGGTTGTGCATACGGCTTAACATTTTTATTTTAGTAATAAACAAGGTTAATGGCCGTTGAATCCATTAAGCCTGTAAATGTTCTGGGGTTGGATTTTTCGATGCAGAAACTTGCGTTGACAGCAATGGCGACAGCCTCATACCCACGATTTTATAAGGGTTGCAAGAAAAACGCGCAAACAACTCAAGTTATCCCTTTGCCAGAAAAGCGGCAATAATAGAGCAAAGCAGTGGCAAAAGTGGCGGGGTTCCCAGCATATCTCGAATAGCGAAAAGACTTCCTGCAAAAGCATCGTAGACGGATAGAACGTTACGATGCAGTATGCATTGAGGACTTAAATATGCGGGGAATGGCGAAATCTCTGAATTTTGGAGGAGCGTATCTCAACGGCTGGGAATGTTTAGGTTTCCTCGGATACAAGTTGACAAAACAAGGAAAGTTCTGACGATTGATAAGTGTGTTCCGTCCTAAACTGTGTCATGTATGTGTCTATGTAGCGACAGACTGACATTACGACAGGTTGTGGACATGCGAAAGTTGTGGTGCACATCAGCATAGAGACATCAACTAGTCCGCAACATTCGGTGCGAAGGGCTTCGAATACTCACCTCATAGCGCATTACATCGACCCGTGGGACGCACGATGGATAGTTTGATAAAACATCCTGCCGTAAGGGGAGTTCCCAAGAAGACCCCGACTCAAACGCCGTAGGCGTTAGTCGGCGGGAGTACGTCACATTAAACCAAATAAAGTTTAATTTAGAATAATGAAAAGGAGCTAATAATGGAAGCTGATAAAAAAACAAATACAGTAAGTATAAAAAACACCAGAAGAACAGAAAAAGATCAAGCGTTTTACGAAACCTTACATCGTAGTGGAAGAATGTTCACACTAATTTGTTTAGTATTGATCTGCCTAATGCCTGTTGTTTTTTGCGTAGCTACACAAACAATGCCAAACTGGAAAGCCATCCTGACAGCCGTACCGTTTACTATTACCTATCTGTTAATAGCATTAATCGAGGTAATAAGTTATGCTCCACTTTTAGGCGTTGGCGGACACTATATGGCATTTATAACGGGAAATATAAGCAATTTGAAATTACCATGCTCAATAAATGCACAAACAATTGCAAAAACAGTAAGGGGGAGCGAGGAGCAAGAAGTCGTGTCAACGATTGCAATAGCAATTTCTAGTATAACCACTACCTTGATAATTGCTATAGGCCTCATTCCTCTTGCCATCTACGGTAACGAGATTGTTTCAGTGTTGAAGCCACTTAGCCCATATGTGATTCCTGCAATATTTGGTGGACTAGGATTAGTTCTACTTGCAATGTATTTTAAGCTGACAATGATACCATTAACAGTAATGTTGGTAGTATCCTTAGTCATGTTTTTGATAGATTCAGCTACAAGTCAATCGGTAATGTTAACCGTTGGAATGTTTGTTTCTTTAATATCAGGATTTATACAGTATAGACAGGGGAAGAAGAAGGAAGAAAAGGTCAAGTTTGAAGCTGATGATCTATATGCGGAAGAAGAAGACGATATGGCGGAATACAATCCCTATTAAGTCTTAGATTTCATGTTGTATCTAGACATAAGATCCTTGTAAAAGGATGCCAACGAATTTGACATGATTGCTTTTTTGATTTCAGTTGTCAATCTGTGAAGAAACCTAATATTATGAATTGATAGAAGCCGTCCACCCATGAGTTCGCGAGCTTTAATTAGGTGTCTTATATACGCACGCGAATAATTTTTACATGCATAACAATCACAGCCATCTTCAATTGGGGAAAAATCATCCTTGAATGGTGCGTTGCGTATTGTTATATCACCATTAAATGTCATTGCAGTGCCGTTTCGAGCGATGCGAGTGGGAAGAACGCAATCGAACATATCTATGCCTCTTATAACTGATTCAATTATGCAATCTGCACTCCCAACGCCCATCAGATACCTGGGCATGTTTTTAGGTAATTTTGGCATCAATGTCTCTAGTATTTCATACATGAGTGGCTTAGGTTCCCCTACTGATAAGCCACCGATAGAAAAGCCACACCTTGTGTATGGCAAAATGCGATCGAGTGCTTCCTCTCGCAAGTCTTTATACATATTCCCCTGGACAATTGGAAAAAGAATTTGATTGTCGTTTTGAGATGTCTGATTATATGCAGTGTTATAGCAACGCTTAAGCCAATTTGTTGTTCTTTCTAATGCAAGACGTGAGGCTTCATATGATGTACCAAACGCAGTACATTCATCAAACGCCATCATAATATCAGAGCCTAAAGCACGTTGTATTAACATAACCTTTTCTGGGGTTAAAAAATGCCTGCTACCATCAATGTGACTAGAAAACATTACCCCCTCATCTGATATTTTTCTAAGCCCTGCCAGAGAAAAAACTTGAAACCCGCCACTATCAGTCAAAATTGGAAGATTCCAGTTCATGAATTTGTGTAGATGCCCAGCACACTGAATTATATTTTCACCTGGCCTTAGATATAAATGATAGGTGTTTGCAAGTATGATCTGCGATCCTGATTCCTTTAATTCTTCTGTTGAAAGACCCTTAACAGATGCCTGTGTACCAACTGGCATAAAAGTTGGTGTCTCAATAACACCATGTGGCGTTGTGAAAAGACCAACCCTAGCACCAGTTTGAGAGCATTCTTTTATTATTTCAAATTTAAACATCACAATTCCTTAATCCATTGTTGATGTTGCAAGCAACATTTATTTGTAAAACTAACCGAAAACCTATATTACATAGTCTTTCACATTTAGGATATTTTATAATTTACACCCGCATTAAGAGTGCATCATTTATAGACTTGAAGAAATTGCACTAACGTTTCCAGCATAGTTGTCATTGTTAGTAATTTATCGTCAAGACATTTGTGATCTAAGCTATTGAAATACCTTAGATGAAGTAGATTGTCTTTCTTTACATTTGATTAGTGAGATTTAATGAGAGTACTTTGATTTTTAGGGCCTGATTTTTTGTTTGATAGGAAACATGACGCACCTTGTGTAGCGTTTGATGTAATAACAAACTCTAAGTCTTGAAAGCAACTTAAAAGTCAGGTGTCGATCGACAGTGGCATTTCAAAAAGTCAATGCTACTCACGTTTTATCTTTATCAGTCTATCGACAAAGTAGTTTCGTTGCATGAAGTAGAATTTTAAATGTTTAAGAACTACATTGTAAAGGTTTTCGTCTAAAAATAAGAGCAATGAAAAATAGAGAAAATACTCATTGAGCTTGGTTCGTTATATCATCTACTATCACCTTTTGATTTGTGCGGGTTTGTGCTTAGAATAAGTTTCATTAGTAATTCCTCGAAACTATTTCTTCTAAGATTTCATCCGAGTCAAGGATTTAATAGCTTTTACAAAAATATAAGCTAAGGATGTAGAACGAAAAAACTCTATTTAGCAACGTTTGTTCTGTATAGACACTACACGCTCACCTCATCATCAATGTTTTTTTAGGCATTGTAAGGATATTTACATTTACCAAAGTTAAAACTTACAACATCGAAAAACCTCTGAAAGTCAGCATCCTTGTCGAAACAAAAGAGTTTCAGTGTTATATTTGATTATCAAAAGGCTGCATTCTTGTTTTCTGCCTAAATACAGCATCGATGTAAGCATTTAGTGGAATATCGTCATTAAACAACGTCAATAGCCTTGATAGAAAAATTATAAAAGCTGTTGTGCATTGCTTTAACATGAGTTATGCTACTAAGTTATTGTAAGAGGTGGCATTGAAATTTTCAGGTTGTTTAACAATTTTTTGACTTCAAAATAGCGACCTATCGCAATAAAAGCAGTATATTCTAAAAAAGCGATGCTTGTCAATAATATCAATAAAATATCTCACTCTTTAGGAGTCTGTTAGTTACTGTTCACACCCCTTACGAAAAAAAGGCAATGGTTTTAATAATATCGCCGAGTTTGATATATTTGCATTCCAAAGCATAAAGATTAGCGATCAAAGATCGAAGCAACACGCAAAAGATTTTTCTCATGAGCAAAAAGAGCTTCAATGATGCCCATAGTGTTACATAGGTACTCAATACTAGTGGGACATCAAAAAGAGATGACTTGGTGTTTCTTTCTCTGATAACACCTATGAAACATTACACACGTTGGGACGCACGGGGGATAGCTTGGTAAAACATCCTGCCGTGAGTTTGAGTTCCCAAAAAGACCCTGACTCAAACGCCGTAGGCGTTAGTCGGCGGGAGTACGTCACAAAGAAGCTACATAAAAGGTTCGACCGTAAAAATGTAAATTTAGATTATTGTGTTAATCTAATGCTGTGAAAATTGTTTTATAGACATAATTTATCGAGGTTTTATGCGGAATTAAAGGGAAATACTGCAGTTTTCGTCATCAGCGAAGGGGTTTTTGATTAATATTGTAACATATGTATTTTGACGGTCTAACCATAAATAAGGTTTTTGAAAATTATTTACAATTTTTAGAAATTTATTACGTTTGTTGTTTTTTCATATGGGCGTGAACAGTAACGTCTGTTATTTATACTACTATATCAGTAGCATTGCATCACCAAAGCTAAAGAATCTATATTCCTTGTTTACAGCCTCTGCATACAGATTCAATATTTTTTCACGACCAGCAAAGGCAGATACAAGCATCAGCAAGGTGCTTTCGGGTAGGTGAAAATTAGTAATGATTCCATCTACAACCTTAAAATCATAAGGTGGATAAATAAAGATTGACGTATCGCCACAATATTCTTTGACAAATCCATTTTCGTCTATAGCACTCTCTAATGCGCGTACGGACGTAGTGCCAACAGCAATTATCCTGCGTTTTTCTTGTTTTGCTTTATTTATTTGGTTTGCAGTCTCAATAGATATCTCAAAATATTCGCTATGCATTTGATGATCTCTAATATCATTAGTCTTGACAGGCCTAAAAGTTCCAAGACCTACATGAAGAAAAATAGTTTGAATAATTACCCCTTTTTCTTCTAAACATTTTATTAGCTCAGGAGTAAAATGCAAACCTGCGGTAGGTGCTGCTACAGATCCATTGATTTTAGAGTAGATGGTTTGATAGCGTTCACTATCCTTCAACACTTCTTTAATATAGGGTGGCAACGGTACATGGCCTACACGAAAGAGAATATCCTCAAAAACTCCCTCAAAATCAAATTTAATTATTCTAATTCCGTTGTCAATCACCTTTTCAATACTAAAATTCAACTCGGCTGTAACAGATAATACCATTCCAAGCTTGGCTTTTCTAGCTGGCCTTAATAGAGCTTCCCAACTATCGATTGAGAGACGTCGAAGCAGTAGTACTTCATATGTGCGCTCATTTTCAGCTTTAGCAAAAATGCGCGCAGGAATAACACGCGTGTTGTTTATAACAAGCACATCACCAGCAACGAGAATATCTTTCAAATCACTAAAATGCTTGTGCTGACAACAAGCATCGCTCTTTTCATACACAAGAAGCCTGGATGAGTCACGTTCAACCAGTGGTGTTTGAGCAATCAGTTCATCAGGCAGGTAGTAATAAAAATCAGATTTATTCATGCAAACCATCCTTGCTTGTATGATCATAAGAATCTAGCAATTCAAACAATGAATTATCGCGTGGTGCAGGTGGTTTGATACCTAGGTGGTTATATGCGTGGTTTGTGCAAACTCTACCACGAGAGGTGCGAGAAATAAAACCTAACTGAATAAGATAAGGCTCATAAATATCTTCAATTGTATGTGCATCCTCATTTGTAGCGGCCGCTAGTGTTTCTAAACCAACGGGTCCACCATCAAACTTGTTAATGATAGTTTTTAAAATATTAACGTCCACATTATCAAGTCCTAACGGATCTACGTCGAGCTGTGAGAGACCATTAATGGCAATTTCTAATGTGATTGTATCAGAGTTGTAGAACTCAGCAAAGTCACGTAGACGCTTAAGTAATCGATTTGCTAAACGCGGGGTACCGCGGGAACGACGTGATATTTCAGTGCATGCTTGAGGAGTAATATTAATATCTAGAATGCGGGCGGAGCGTCTCAAAATTAAAGACAATTCCTCTGGGGAATACATCTCTAAACGACATATAACACCGAACCGGTCTCGCAGTGGTGCAGATAACATACCTGCTCTTGTAGTGGCTCCGATAAGGGTAAAGTGTTTGAGTGGGACTCTAACAGAGCGAGGCATGAGCCCCTTTCCTAAAATCATGTCGATAAAAAAATCTTCCATTGCTGGATATAGAACTTCCTCTATAACACGGTTTAGACGGTGGATTTCATCAATAAAAAGAACAGAATTTTCTTGTAAGGAACTTAAGATAGAAGCTATATCCATAGTCCTCTCAATTGCAGGACCAGCAGTAACATTAATATCTACACCCATTTCGTTTGCGATTATACGTGATAGTGTTGTC
The DNA here is from genome assembly GCA_031288735.1 of Christensenellaceae bacterium. Classification (GTDB taxonomy): domain Bacteria; phylum Bacillota; class Clostridia; order Christensenellales; family DTU072; genus JAITQU01. The sequence continues at coordinate 1,931 of JAITQU010000176.1, read as the reverse complement.
TTTCCTAGGCCAGGAGGTCCATATAACAAAATATGATCCAATGCAACTCCGCGTTTTTTTGCAGAATGAATGAAAACGGACAGATTGCTTTTTACCTTGTCTTGTCCGATATAATCACGCATTTCACGGGGACGCAATGTATTTTCATTTCCATCGGATGATGTAATCTCTGGATTTAAAATTCTATCGTTGTCAGCATCGTTATTCAAAATGCACTAATATCTCCTAAAATCAATTTTGTTTTATTATTATTTCTGAGAACTATTTGCATGGAAAAATTTGAGTGTTGCAAGGATTAATTCTTCTAGTGAATGGTAAGTTGCTTGAGCATTAACAGCATTTATTGCTGTTAGTGCCTCTACTTGCGATACACCAAGAGATCGCAGAGCTGTTATGGCATCCTCTATCATTGATCCACCTAGACCACTAGAAGTTATTTGGGATAATTCCACTGAAGAAGCATCAGCTTGTGTGAGCTTTTCTTTAAGCTCCAACACAATTCGCTCCGCCGTCTTTTTCCCTACTCCTTTAATGCTTGAAAGTTTCTTTGCATCTCCTGAGGCGATGGCAAGGGCAAGGGTAGGTAATTCGATACCAGAGAGAACAGAAATTGCAAGTTTAGGTCCAATGCCACTGACAGTTATAAGTCTAGAAAACATAGTTTTTTCTTCTTGCGAGTAAAAACCAAACAAAGACATCCCATCATCGCGCACAATAAGGGATGTATACAATTTGACCTCAGATCCAACTGATGTCGAAATACGTGTGAGTGTTGAATAACTAATTGTCAGTTCATAGCCAATCCCATGAACATCAACAACAGCAACGCCAGTAGTAACATGTGCCAATGTGCCTTTAATATATGATAGCATAATAGTCCTCTAGACCTCGAATTTTCCAAAAAGGCTGTTTGATCTTGCATGCGCTAACGCAACAGCAATAGCATCAGCGGCATCATCTGGTTTTGGGAGTGACGGCAGTCCAAGAAGCAACTTAACCATCTGTTGAACTTGTGCTTTTTCAGCTCTTCCATATCCAGTTAATACTTGTTTAACTTGCAAAGGAGTATATTCAAAAAGTTTTGCTTCTGACAACGATGCTACAAACAGTACTACGCCACGTGCCTCGGCAACTAGAATGGCAGTTTTTTGGTTGTTTTTAAAAAACAATTCTTCAACAACAATCGCATCAGGCTTATATTGTTCAATAAGTTTACTAATCTCATCGCCTATGTATTTTAATCTAACTGGAAACTGCTGCGTTTTTGGTGTTTCAATAGTTCCATATGCTATAGCATGTTGGTGCTCATGCTCACTAAATACAACACCATACCCTAAAATCGCATATCCAGGATCTATTCCTAAAATAACCATATGAAAATCATACATTAATAAAATTGATAAGTCAAGAAAAGACAATTAATTATACAACCGACCCCGACCCCGACCATCGACCACTGACCACTGGTTACCGTTCACACCCTATATGGAAAAACATGGTCCCTGTCCATCCTTTGCATGATATTTGGAAAAAGATCAGCATTTTAGCGGGAAAAGACAAAACAATAGGCGGTTCATATGTAGAAAAAGCTCTTTTAAATGGCAATTTAAGAAATGCGCCTTGCATTTATCAACATTAACAATTAATTCAGTTGTGGTGTGAACAGGAACGACCACTGGCCTATACAACTGACCGACTAATACTTACTAATGATTTAGGGTATACTTCCTCAGTTGTATTGTTACTGTTCACACCTCATATGGGAAAACATAGTTATTGTCCGTCTCTAGCCTGATATTTTGGAAAATATCAGTGCTTTAGCGGATAAGGTCACAACATGATCGTTTTAAATGCAGAAAAAGCTATTTAAAATAACAATTTTTGAAATTTGTTTTAAATTTAGGTCATTAACAATTAAGCTGTTGTTGTTT
>JAITQU010000152.1 GCA_031288735.1 Christensenellaceae bacterium | reverse complement strand
TAATATGACTAAACCGTTAAAAGAAATGTTTCAGTGTCTAGGCGTTTCGATGCAAGCCATAAAATAGTGCATATATATTATACTTTTTGGGAGTTGATTTTAATTAATATTTCAGATGTCTATTTGTTAAAACTGCTATCACATGCACTAGCGAAACAATAGTCAACTGAATTTTAAGTCGGATGTTAAATTCAAAGTCACTTCTATTATACAAAGGAACCATTTCTAATTTTTGACATTCAATATTAAGAGTTCTACAAATTATAGCGATTGTAGTATTAAAAAAAGCGACCGACATGGCAGTATCAGATGCATATTTTCTTCCTAATATTCCAATTAATGAAAAATCATAAATCCTAAAATTAGATAAAAGACCAAGATCACTTAATTTAATAATTCTATTACTATTTGATTTTCGAGTGATTTCTTGAGTTCGTTTTTTAAAACACAAAAGACAATGACCAGAATAATGCTTGATGCAAAAATTAAAAAAAGATGTCTGTGTAAATTTTAAATTGGCAATAACATACATTTCTAATAAGGAAACAAAAATATTAATTTTCAAATTGAATGGAAAGATTAAAATTGTTATGAAAATAACTGAAACTATCAAATAAATCATATATTAAGTATGTGAAAAGAGGACTGATAGTATAAAAAATTAAATCATTTCGTATTACGTTAATCGCATTCATCTAGAATTTTTACTTCGCAATATCTCAAGTACTTTTTCAAAGTAGTCAGGTAATGGTGCTGAAAATTTCATTCGAATTTGCGTTACTGGGTGTGTGAGTTCTAATTGATATGCATGTAAAAGTTGACCTTTCAGACCAAATTTATTTGATCCACCATAAACATCATCGCCTATTATGGGATGATGAATATGCTGAGCATGTACACGTATTTGATGAGTTCTGCCAGTAGCAAGACAAAACTCTACTAGTGTATAACTTTGAAAACGTTCTAATACGTTGAAATAAGTAAGTGCATATCGTCCATTTTCGTCTGTTGCTATCTTTTTCCGATCAGATTTTGATCGTTTAAGAGGGACTTCAATCTTTCCAGCGTCAGTTTTAATATTACCATCAACAATTGCAATATATTTACGAAATGCCGTTCTATCCGCTATTTGTTTAGATAACGATTTGTGTGCTGTATCATTTTTGGCTATTACAATTAATCCTGATGTATTCTTGTCTAGGCGGTGCACAATTCCAGGTCTAATTACGCCATTAATAGTTGAAAGATTGTTTATATGAAAAAGTGCAGCGTTTACTAGCGTGCCAGAAAGAGAACCAATCGCTGGGTGTGTTACTATTCCCTGTGCCTTGTTTATTACTGCAATTGAATCGTCTTGAAATGTAATATCTATTGGGATATCTTCAGCCACTGCCTCAAGTAGCCGTGTCTTTTCATCTTCTATTTCTATAAAGTCATCAGTTTTTAAAATGGTGCCTGCTTTAGTTACAGGTTTCCCGTTTAAACAAACTAGGCCTTCCTCAATGTTGAGTTTGATTTGACTTCGCGATCTGTTTTCATATTCCGAAGACAAAAAAACATCTAATCGACAACCTGCCTTATCTGATACTATTTTAAAAGTCTTGCTATTCATTACCTAGTTTAAAACTTTCACTTTTGCTTTAGCAGGTTCTGGTCTATATATAAAAGATATAAATACTACAAGTAGAATCATCCCAATAACTAGTTCAACGTCTGCTAAGTTGAATATTGGATAATTAATTCCTCTTAAATCAATGAAATCACGGACAAATCCAAATTGCACACGGTCAATAGCATTACCCAATCCACCAGCTACAATCAAAACTAATGCAAATTTGAGAGTTTTATATCTTAAATTAGTAAGGCAAATAAGAACAACAAAAATAACTGATACCATAACAAAGGAAAATGTTCCAAGTGCGGAAGCATTATTGCTAAAAAGGCTGAACCCAGCTCCTGTATTCTCTGCAACAATAAAATATAACACTTTGTTTATAAGCACAATTTCACCATTAGCTTCAATTAATTTAAAATAATAAGTTTTTGACCAAAGGTCAAAAACAACAAACAAGGCTATGCAAGCAATCTCAAAAAGCCAAATAAATATTAGTGTTTTGTTTCTCATTTAATACCACCGTTTTAAAAATTTTGTATCTATTTAACATGTCCGTTATGCTAATTATATCACAAAACACCCTATAACTAAATAGTCTGTGTATGTATTGCTTTGTTTAAATTGGTTTTGAGAGCGTAGCCCATACATAAATTACTTTTCTTAGTTTTGATTGTAGAATAGCATCTCTGCCACCCTAAAACTTTAGATTTTGACTTTCTATGCTAATTAGTTAGTTAGTTAATAATACTAAAAGCTTAAATATTATGGTTCGGCTGTCAAAACCCGCTTTTTTGGTTATTGAGACGCCTCGATGCAAATCTAAAACTTGAGTTGCGTATAAAATTCACTAGCCGTAAAAATGATAGTAAAGCGATATAACTAGCGTAAATTTCATTAATAGCGACAATACTTTGCCAAT
>JAITQU010000089.1 GCA_031288735.1 Christensenellaceae bacterium | reverse complement strand
CACCATCTATAAAGCGTTTTTTTAGGGTTTCTATAGTTCTTTCCGATATATTGAATTCGCGGCTTATTTCAAAATTTGTTTTAGGGCCTCTGCCGCCTGGACTTTTGTCACAAAGTAAGCTGTAGTTCCCGGCTATTTTTTCTAACCACACACGACTTGTCACACTGTTATCTGGGAATCACCACAGGGCATTTGATGTCAAACAACTTATAGCAATCGTTTGCCTTCTTGAATGCCTCACTTGTAATGATCCGGTCTGCATACACCTTGCATTTTTGGTTTTTCATATTTAAAAACAGAGACATAGGATTATATGCAGTATCTATGAGCTTGTTTTGCAACATTTTGAAGATTACTGTAGCGATAAAGGTCAGTAAAAGGTGTCCACGGAAAGTGCCTTCTCCTTGAATTCTTAGTGGCACAATATTCGCGTAATTTTTGCCAATATCGAACACCTGTTCTATCTGTTGCCTCGTATAATATACAGGCAGGATTTCATCGGATTTCAAGCGTTTAGATGAGACGAGCACAAAAATGCCCTGGCGTGAAAGTCGCTCGTGGACATCTCTGGGAGATAGTTTGTCAGCCTTAGCCCTTGCGCACAATTTTCTTTCCTCGCTTGACTTGCGATCGAGATCAAGCCCAACATATGCATAAGCTTTAAAACCTTGAACGAGCTGACATTCCACACGTTTAATATATACATACCGGCTGTTATGCTCGCAAATATTTTCTTCATTTACAATTATAGGCAGGCAATCGGCAACAAGTTTTTTGTAAATTTTTGTATTCTGTTTCAACCTAATCACAAACGATATCTTAGCGTTATAGAGGTCTAGAAGATTTTGATCGCTGTAGAAACCTGCATCCAGTATAGCTAGTTTCGTGTTGACACCGCTTGCCTGAAGTTCCCGTACTGTTCGCACCAGCGTAGAGACATCCACCACGTTTCCTGGGCAATAGCGGAAATATATTGGGAGGCCTGTCTCCTGTTGCGAAACGTAAATAAGACGGACCTCGTTACTTATTTCGCCATTGTGGTTTGATATTGCGGTCATGGGGAAGTGGACGTTATTCGGCAAACCAGTGCTGTCAATGAGTATATTTGTAAAGGATTTTGTGGCTCCGATTATAGCGAGATACCGACCGAAAAACCCCCTTAGAGCTTCCTCTGCTCCAATATCCAGGAGAAATTCGCTTATCCTCTGGCTTGTCAGGTTAGCATTCGGGAACAAAATTCTGGCATAGCTTCCTTCCCACCAGTCGTTAGCGTGGCAATTGCTCAAATTGCATAAGATATAGTAACAAAGCATCGCATATAGAGTATCGAGGTTGCCATAACCGATGTTATTGATAGCCGTTACTAAACCTGAACTCTGGATAAAGGTGTTCAGCAGAAATATATCCCCAAAGTCGAGGATTAATTTTTCCCGGACATGGGGTGAGGGTAACAAAAATGATGCTGAGGGCCTTCCATAGGTGTTGTCTTTGAGGTCGTATGTGAAGACTCCTCGCTCGCGGTTTTGATAAATACCGGCATCTTTGTCTAGGACACGGCCAAGGTTTATATAGTCTTTCGTGGTTTTCTTGCCTTTGCGGTGTGAGGTTAGCAATTTTGCATATTCCACTCCATTTTTGCGGTCATAGGCGATGAACACTTTGCCCTCCAATGTGGTCAGATTAGATTCTGACTACATTGAATAGCATCCTATTCTGGATATCAAGAGGCGGCACTGATTGCATTAGAGTTTGTTTCAAATTTTTGTGCCATACCACACTGTAAAATGTATAATTTTCAAAATCATACTCGTTATGTAGTGGTTTTCTAATACTCAGTAGCTAGTGCCTAACTATATAGGATTCTGTCTTAATAATTCAGATTCTTATCAGATTTTTGCTGTTTTCAGAATTTACAGTGTGGTTAGAAAAAAGGGCGTGAACTAAGGCTTAATAGACCTTTTAGCTAATTAGATGCTTTAGGATTAAACTCTTTTATTCTCTCGTCATTGGGAATAAGTGATTTTATGTAGGTATTTTAAAATGGATAATCAACAAAAGTTTGATTATTGGTTAGATGCGGCTCAATATGATATTGATTCAGCAAGTTGCAACTTTGAAGCAGGTCGTTAGCTCTATGTCGCTTTTATGTGTCAACAATCCATAGAAAAACTAGTCAAAGGATTGTATATCGTTTATATTGATGACAATATTCCTATGATACATAATATTACTGAATTACTAAAAAGATTTGAAAATAAATTACCTTTTCCCGTTCCTCAAAAAACTTATAGTTTCTTCGATAATTTAACTGCTTATTATCTAAATACTCGTTATACAAAATATAAGCAGAAACTAAGTTCTTTGATGAATGAAGACAAAGCCAAATCAATTTTAGCTCAGATTAAGGAGGTTTATACGTGGCTCTTGACCTTGAAACCATAAGCTCAATCGTAAAAAATTATGCTGATGAAGTTCGCAAAATTATGCCTATAGAAAAAGTGTTACTTTATAGATCTTATGCTAAAGGATTAGCTTCAGAAGATAGTGATGTAGATGTCTGTTTTTTCTTAACAAGTTTTGGCGATAGTGATAGTCATGATATTATTGTAAAGATGCTTGGATTGGCCCATAAATATAATATATTTATTGAACCAATAGCTTTTGAAGTCTCCGATTTGTATGATGACAATCCATTTGTGAAAGAAGTATTACGAACAGTTATTGAAATTCAATAGTTAATGATTAATTTTTAACTATCTATTCTAAATTTAATAATAGATATTATTTACTTTCTATTAATCATCTAATTACAAAATTCTTAAACCAACAAAGAAAGCATGAACATTCCTAAAACTATCGATCCTCATGCCACTCTAGAAACCTCCTTATTGAAAAGAGAAGGAGAGGACGCCCTAAAGGCTGCAAGAACAAGCCAACAGCCGAACCAACGGTTAACCCCTGACTTGTGGCCAATGTCGCCCTAAGGCTGGGTAAAAAATGTTATAAAAAAAATTGGGGATTCAGGTTGAGCGCCCGCCCGCTTGCTCTTGGGTGCATGTGACAGTACGAGCCAAGGTGCGCCTCAATGGCTTGAATCCTACAATAGTTAGATTTCGAAAACAGATTGGGATATGCGCACTGAAAATCAGGCCCCATTC
>JAITQU010000088.1 GCA_031288735.1 Christensenellaceae bacterium | reverse complement strand
TGTAAAAAGGTGCGCTAAGAGGAGTGGTATTAATTTGTGTAAATAAGGGTGTATAGCAAAAACACAAAATACGGCTTGGTGGTCGATTTTGAGAATTGAGTGTAGTGTTTTTTAGTGTCGTCTACTTTCTTTTTATTTCATCAACACTTTCTTTGATTTCATCTATATTTTTTGCAATTCTTTTATAGTAATTAAGTACTCTTTTTTCCATAATCGAAAGATCTTCAAAGTTTTTCTCTTTGTATTTTTCATATTCCATTATTGTTGTTTCTTCAGACTCTAAACGACTTACTTTCCCAGCATCATTCAAAGTTTGATAATCGTTAAGAGTAATCATCCTGTCTAGTCGAATCAGCCAGTTTTTTATGCACATAGGGGGAGTATGTATTAATATGCGTAAACTTGCGTCTTAAGGATGATCGAATACTGTCATTGAAGAAGTTTTCAAACATTCGATGTATGTCTGTGAAAATTAGGATAAAAATTAAGTATGAAAATCCATGATTAACATTAAATATTTGACTCTTCGCTATTTTGTGTGGGTAATGGTGAAATAGGGAGGTTGAATTAATTAACTTATAGGTAAAACTACAGTAAATCTAATATTGTCTCCAATCATTTCAACTGTTATTTTTCCACCATGTCGATCGATAATTGATTTTGCAATTGAAAGGCCGAGCCCATAGCCATCGCCAGAGTGAGATGAATCCCCTCGGTAAAATCTGTCAAAGAGTCGTGGCAATTGCTCTTTTGGTAGTGAATTACATGCATTAGATAGTGAAAAAACAGCTTTGGATTGGTTCGTAGTAAGTTCAATTTCAACGCTAGTAGCTTCAGCAGAATATTTCAAGGCATTGTCTAAAAGAATTTGCGTTAATCTTGATAATTCAAATTCACTGCCATTAACATAAATACTTTCACTTATTTTATCAGTACGTATCGTAATATTTTTTTCAAATCCTACTGATTCGAATGAAAGAGCTGCACTTAGAACAATGTCACTTAAAGAAACTCTACTATGCTCTATAGGTGAGCTTGAACTGTCAGATTTAGATAAAAACAACAAATCATCTACTAGTTTTTTCATTTTCTTCGATTCAATTTCTGTATTATCAATCCAACGCCAAAGTGAAGAATCTATTGAGCTGATATTGTTTTTTAAAATTTCAGTATTTGCCAAAATCACTGAAAGGGGTGTTTTCAACTCGTGCGATGCATCCGAGAGAAAGAGAGTTTGTTGTTCCCAAGTCTGTTTGATAGGACGAGTAAACCAATTAGACAAGAAAATGCTAATTATTAAAAACACAAGCAAGCTGATAACAAAAGCGCAAATTGAAAGAATTATCGCTGTGCGAATGTTGCGCTCCATGTCAGATATTTCAACAACTGCAACCTTAATTCCTGTGACGTCAGTTTTTTTCATGTATTTAAGTTTGTATTTTCTAAGAACACCATCGTTATTTTTAGATGCTAATATTACAGCTGACATTATAGCTAAATCGTTGTCTGAAATTAATACATTCGTTTTCGAGACAAGCTGGATTTTTCCTGTATCGGAAACAATAAAAACAAAAGCAGGGATGCCAATCAGGTTTTCTTGTAGGGAATCGCCAAGATGAAAGGGTGGCTTAGATTGTTCCTGTCGGTCGTTTAGTAGCATCGATAAGGTATTGTTAACACGGTCAATTTCGTTTTGATAGCTCGAAATGCAAAGAATTGAAAAAACAACGAGAAGCACAATAAATATTAACATCATATTTATTAGGATGAATTTTATTTTAACCTTATTTATCATTTTTATGTCCAAATTTATACCCATATTTTCTTACAGTATCAATAGTAGTAGTAGACTTTAAGAAAGTTAGTTTTTTACGTAAAAAGGAAATATAAACCTCGACGTTATTATCATCCGCATTTGAGTCATGCCCCCATACTTTATTAATTAAAACTTCTTTTGTTGTTATTACGCCTAAGTTTCGCATTAATATCTTCATTATCTCTAATTCTTTATGCCCGAGATGAATTTCTCTATTATGGCAAGATAGCGTATTAGTCGAAGTATTCAATTTTATGTCGGAAAATGCTAGTATCTCTAAAATGACATCACCACGCCGTCTAGATAGTGCTCTAATACGCGCTAAGAGCTCAGCCGATGAAAATGGTTTAGTTAAATAATCATCTGCACCACAATCAAGTCCTTTTACCTTGTCAGCAATATCATATTTGGCAGTTAAAAGAAGCACTGGTGTTGCATTGTGATTTTCACGCATGCGTTTAACAACAGTAAAACCATCGATTTTTGGTAGCATTATGTCCAAGATCATCACATCGTAATTGGCATTTAGAGCATAGTATAAGCCATCTGTGCCGTTATAGACAGCATCTACCGAGTTTTTTTGTTCTTTTAGAATCTGAACCAAAGCATCAGACAATCTTTTCTCGTCTTCAACAATAAGAATATTCAAATGCGTGCTCCTATGCTTTAAAAGTTTAAATTAATTTCCTATTGTCGCAACATACACTTTCAATTTTTTTAAACAAAAGCTTTAAAAAAAATGATTTTTACAAACATGTTGTTTTAAAAGTAATAAATTATCAGATGATAGTTTTTTGTTACAAAAATGATCTAATTCGATTTTAGACTAAAAATTTTGTGCATTAATGCCATAAGCTTTGGAAAATTTTCAAAATAGTGCATTATAGCGATTCAAAAATATTGTTGTTTGCTACCCCTCGATAATGGAAGTCGATTTAAATAAACGAATGGAAATCATTTACTCAATTAATCGTGTTTAGTGTGCTACTATAAACTCGTAAGTGCATATATTTTGTTTTCATACAAAGTAATACCATGATGTTGTAACTTTGTTTTCTAGACTTTAATTATTTTTTTCTTACTAATGGTAGCTCGATTAACAGTAGTAGAGTTTTATTTATATACATCAACATAGTAAAAACATGATTAATCTTTGAATGCCAAATAATTAAAAAATCTTTTGTAAATTAATTAAGAAGCACACTTGCAGTATAGCACACTTTTCAAATATTTTTTGTGTATATCAAATAAATTTACTTTTAATTTATTAAATATTGTTACTGTTCACACCCCATATGAAAAAGACACAGGGGGTGTAAACAATTTTACAAAATGGTAAATGAATCGTAAATAATTCTCAAAAACCTTATCTATGCAGCTGCTTTTTAAAT
>JAITQU010000171.1 GCA_031288735.1 Christensenellaceae bacterium | reverse complement strand
ATATTACAGATACACAAACTCTTGTTATTAATAGTTATATGCAAGCTTTTCAATATATAAAAACATACCAATTGCTGCGGCGTGACTTAAATGCATTTTGACGGTCTAACCATAAATAGCAAGACATTGCTTTTGGGCTTTTTTTCAAAGTCAAAATACGATATCTCAAACTTAATTTTTCTTTTTACGTGTAACGACTATGCGCTTAGTCAAAATTATCGCAACTATGATTAAGATTACGCCACCTACTATAGAAACTATCAATACCACTAAATTTCTGGTATCTTTATCCTTTTTCTCTGTAGGCCACTCATTTCCTCCGTCCTCGCTATTTGGCTCCTCCGTAGGAGTTTTAACCTTTAGTACTTTTATATCTCTAGATGCCACTTTGACATTGTTAAGTCTAATGTCTATACTATATTCTCCGTCTTCATCTATAGTCAGCACGTTGCCTTCTACAGCCTCATCATTGACATACATCAAAGCTTCGCTAAACAAATCCTCTTGATTAAACGTTATGACAATGGTGTCCGCCTCAGCTAATGATATTTCTCTCTGAGTAGTGGAAATATCCTCCCCATCTAATGTTATTAATATTATACTATTTTCTATATAAAATTCAACAGAAAAAGGAATATCACTTACCATACTATAATTGTTTGATAGTGGTAAAAAAGTTACCATGTAGTTGCTTATTCCAAAGATAGGCACTGGAGCAGTCGAATATAAAAATATTCCTTCTACTTCGCTTGAGTTAAAAAACACTTTTCCTGTGGGTGCTGGCAAGCTGGCATCCCCATTATATAAGCATCTCTCGTCTGACTTCATTATTATCGTGTCGGGCATCGCTTGCAATACCTCTACTTGTGCACTTAGATTTAAATCAGTATAATATTCATTTTTAAGCGTTATTGACACATTATAAACGCCCACGTCGAGTATTCCAAAATGCGTGGATTCTATTGTCGTAGCATCAGGGAGAATTTCGTTAACGGCTGGCGTATATGGTGAGCCGTATACCATTTGCTTATTCGAGAGGCTCGCAGAAAAGACACCCTTTACCACAGTCAAAACACCAGTTATTACTACTATTTCATAATTTTGGGATGCTAATATTGCTGATATTATATATGTGCCAGGAATTCCATCCATCTCTGTATATTCCTCCACTATCCATTCTGTTACTGAATATGCACCCTCTTCATTTTCGTATGATGATGAATTTAGTTGCCCTGAAAATACTGGTAACTCATGGGCATATATCATATTTGAATCCTCTATTACAAACTCCGCTGTCGCCTTTTCTACCATTATCTCATATTTGGTGTTTATGTAATATCTTTGAGGACTCCCTTCTATAGAAAGGGTAGCTATATAAGTGCCAACATTTTTGACGTCTCGATCTATTGTTATAACCGCACCTATTGTATGCGGAATTAACGAAACTTTTTGACTAGCCCAATAGGACTCTTCAACTATAATTCTACTTCCATAATGCACACTATTATCAAATATTAACACGCTTTGAAAATACCATGATTGTCCTTCTGGTTGCCAATCAAAGAAAAGTGTTTTTTTTGCTATCTCAACCTTGTTATCTCCGTGTAGAATATTAAATCTCACGTTTGCTTTTTCCTCAGCCGCAACAATGTCGTAGATAGAAGGGAGCGCATCGTTTGGCGCATTAATAACGAACCTCATCTGACCTGTTTCCGTGAATGCGCCCACTTTGTAGCTGTAATTAGCAACAGGAATGACATTTCCATAGGTGCCGTAGCCGAAACTAATTTCCTTCATTTCACTTAAATCTAGAGTAACCTCACACTTTTTTATGACTAATAAGAGTTTATTCGACATGCTCTCAAATGCATAATTTGTATTTCTTATTTCTAGTGTTATTTCATAAGTCCCTGTGTTTTTCATCGATGCAGCTTCTATGTTTGACACTGTTACACTATATGTGACGCCCGCATCATCTCCATCAATTACATCAAATCCCGCTCTAAATTCTGGCTCATATATGTAGTCTTGAGTGTCGTATGTCCTCTCTAGCTGGTATTCCTTTAAACGTAAATAGCGCTCTGCTACGACAATTTGCGAAAAAACGTTTCTAGTTATTGTTAAATAATTGTCGCCGCTTATAGTTATTGATATTCCGCTAAAGAAAGCTACATTAACTGTTTTAATTGGGATTTCTGGGATTCCAATCGATTTCCCAGCAATTAATGTATAACTTTCTTGTATTCCGCTTACATAAACAGTTACTAAAATACTGATTATATCGTTTGGAGAAAGCATTGAGTTTAAGATACTTTCCTTAAAATTATTTGAAAGCTCAATCCTATACTCGCCTGCATTGTATGGTAATACAACTAATTCTTGCTCTGTAATCTCGGTTGTCCCACCGTTACTATTTGTTACACTAACTAAATTTACTGTTGGTAAATTAAAATCTAATTTGTATATGAAAAAGTCTTCTGTATATGTAGTAGAGAGATAGTTTTGAGAGAGCGGCCTAGAAATGTTGATTTTATATTCCCCTGCCTTACTAGGTGCACCAGATAGAGGATTAGTTTCTAAAATTCCGTTCGATGCATATTTATAATATTCGATGTTAAAACCTACTAGCGATAATAAATTAACTCCATTAGTCGTTAATTCAGGTAAATACGCATAGCCAGAATAATTGACCTCTTGATTTGTTAAAGCTAGATTCCACTCCCCTCGATTGACTGTTAACTTTCCAGGAGTAAAAACAATCGCATTTAAATCATAGTAGTAATTATCTCTTGCGAGTGTTGATGTGAACATTAATGGGGATTTGACGATCGTTATTGCGTATTCACCAACGGCATGATTTACAGGATAGTCGCACTTTAACTCAAATATCTTTGATGTATCAATCCCTGGTGGGGACGTGGCATAACCTTGTATTGAATACTCTACACCCGCTATAACAGGAATTTCAGGGAAATTAATCTCATGTGATTTTGCAACCACATTTATTGTAGCTGGAGTTATTGTTAGCTCTGCATAAATAGGTCCAAAGCTATTGTAATTTTTGCTACTTGAAGGAATGTTTAATGAATAAATATACCTACCTGCGTTGGTGTATTTCTCCTTAGAATAAATTGCTGTAAGTCCTGCTGGTATCCCTGTAGGAACTATAGCATATTCGCTCCCATTATATATTGTATTAACATCAACAAACCTTACATCACTAATCCCAGGAATCGAAATTGGATAGACGGTGAAACTAGTTCCAGCGCCTGCTAAAAACACATAATTATCTGAAATATGATATCCGCTTTTTTGTATTGCTACAATAGAATATTCACCTACATTATTGCCTTTTGTATACGACGTGCTAAATGATACTGCCGCCACATCGTAGACATCATTGACTGGCGGGATGCCATTTTCCTTTGTAAATGTGTATCGAACAGAAGGCTCCTGATCATAGTCTATATTGTTAGCAATTACACTGATAACTCCGTTTATCGGCTTTATTTTAAACGTCAGTAAGGATGGGTTTATTGTGTCCGATTTTGAAAACTGAAACTTAATATCGTAATTGCCATTTGGATCAATTGCCGTAAGTAACAACTGATAGATTCCAGCGTTGTGGACAATATTGACCCCGTTTTTTCCTTGTCCATAGTAGGTATCATAGTGATTTACTGCAAGTGTGATTTGTATCTCCTGTGGTAGTGACATCCTAAACCAATCGGCAGTATATGTTTTTTGCTCATCATAAAACAAACTCTCTCTTAATGGGAAATTGGAATAATCAACTCCTGGCATGGTTTGATAATCGTCTATTGTAACAATTATTTCTACAGTTGTAATTGTAACTGTTGAGCTAACCGTAACGCCAGTTTGGCTATCTGTTGGAATATACCTGCCTTCTATAATGTATTGGCCTCGCTCTAATATAACTGTCGAAGCGACTATTTCAGAATTTTTTATGCCGTCAATTAAATAGAATTTATAGCCTTCTCTATCGTCTAGATCTGTTAAAATATCTAATAGCTCTATGACAGGATAGCCGTTTATTTCACTATAACCTAGGATGCTTTCACCAGTGTAGCCAGTGATATAATCGTGCATGTTAAGTTTATTTATTGTCTTAAACGAAACATTGTCTTTAGGGAAAACTAATAATGGTATGTCGAAGTCTTCCCCAGCTATAATTCCCCAGCTATCCTGATTATTATAAATAAAGCTGTTTACTGCGACAACCTCAGTTGAGACGTAGCCTGATGACAATTTGCTTATACTTTGACTAACACTTCCAGCTCCACCTTCACTCCAAATCGGAGCATTGCTTTGCGAAGCTATTATACTCCCAGCATTAGTTTTAACTGGACATAGTGTCGATTCATTTCTTACTTTAGATATAGATGAATAATTGTTTACAGCTATAGGATAAAAGTTAGCATTATCGATTCCACGCAAACTTACAGTGCATGCACTTATATTCCCATAATTATTTTTAACAATTCCTGCGGTTAAATCTATGTAATCGTTAGTCTTGACGTCAAATGTGCAATTCGAAACAGTACCATAATTAGATTCAATTAATACGCCTTCCCCACTTGGCGCAGTAGTTTTTAGGTATAAATTCTTGACAACACCTCCCGTCTCTAAGCGTCCTATTAATGCTTGCGTTGTGTTAGATGCACCTACTATGCTGTAGCCGCCACCGTTTAAAATACCATAAAAGCTATCCATGCGCATTTCGTATATAGTAGTGCTAGAGGGCTGAAATAAATAAATGCTTTTAACAAGCGAATAGCACGCTTTTTTGATGGCATCTGGGGTGGTTAGGTCAACCATTATTTCACCAACATAATTCCAATCTGCATAGCTTTTAATCAAATATGGCGAATTTTGAGTTCCAGCTCCATCAAGAGCTATTGACGCTGTGTTATCGATTGTACCACTACTAGGATACCCATCAAAGTTAGAAACCCCTAAATAGTTATAAAATCCATATTCTCTTGAATAGTTAGTATTAAAGTTAAAATCTAAATCCGAAAGATTGTAAAAATTTATCTCTTCATTCTGCACTACAGACTGCAAGGCACCCTGTGAATCCCAATAGAGAATATCAAACAGGTCAGATATCAACCCATCATCTATATATGGATCGTTTATGCCTAAAACTGTACCGTTGAGTGCTTCTTTTGATAATGTAATGTCTTCAACCTCAATGTCTTCTAAAAATTCTAAGGATGGCAAAACTCCACTCTCAAACTCATTATTTTGCTTGATTATATATACTGTGTTTTCTATTGTTCCACTCTCAATTGATAAACTAGTAGGATCACTTCCAAGCAAAATAAAATTTCGCTCTACCACACCATAGCTTTGTAGTAAGTCAACGTTTTGAGATAGTGACAGGTATATAAAGCAATCCTCAATAATACCGCTATTGGTTAAACTAACACCAATAACTCTACTCGCATCGACATTAGCGTATATTTTAACGTTTTTAATATGTCCCTTGTTACTTTGTGCAATGACAGCAACAGCCCCGCTACTAGTCGGTAGAGAAAATGAAAAACCAACGATATTTACGTTTTCAACAATGGATTCACTTGTTATTTCGCCAAACAACGATATGTTTTCATTAGTATTTAGTCCAATCAAGGAATGCCCATTCCCATCGAATGTGCCAGTAAATTTTGATATTAAATATGTGCTCTGAGCTAATTCATAATTATATAAATAAATGTCATTTGTCAGCTGAACATCATAGCTTACATTAGTATCGGAACCAATAAAGTTTGCAAAATCTGTTTCATTATCTATAAAAATTGTACTTCCTGCATCAGCATAGGTAGTAGGATATAGATTAATTCCAATTGCAAGCACTGTAAACAAAATAATAGAAAAGCATAAGATACCAATGCTTACTGCTCCCTTGGCATAACCTTGTGTGCCAAAAAAAACGCTTTTTGCTGTTTGCATAATGCCTCCACAAGATCACCTTACTGTGCTGAGCTCGGCATCTACGAGCTACCATCTAAGTATATGAGAACTACTTTCTACATTCTAAATGCATATTAATCTCGTCTTTCATTTGAATAGGTTAATTACATGTTATCATAAAAATTCAAGCTTTTTTTGATTTTGCCTAATTTTTTAAATCTTCTTAATGCCTGAAATTAAAGCTTAATATTGGGATTAAAGCACTTCTAATACTATTTTTCTTTTAGTTTATGACATTCCATTATCCAGTCTCTTTGCGTGATTGAGCACATAGTACTTGTAGGAATTTCAGAGATAACTTTTCTTAAGTCCATTGTTAAATC